>DAOKZJ010000001.1:0-70017 GCA_035325685.1 Candidatus Moraniibacteriota bacterium
CCCACAAAATTACCGAAAAAGTTTCCAGCCGTAACCGATCCGGAAGTAGAGATATTTCCACCGGAAATAGTGGCCTCGCCGTCCGAAAGCGTCAGGGCCGTGATAGTGCCGGACGTGTTTACGGTTATGTTTGCGGCTAACTTTTCACCGCTTATCTCGCCATCGCCTATTTTGGCATTCGTTACCGCTCCGTCTTGGATTTTGAGCGTCGCCACGCTGCCGTCGGCCAATTTGATTTGGGTTACCGCGCCGTCGGCGATTTTTCCTTGCGTGATTGCTCCGTCCACAATATGCGCGGTCATTATCGCCCCATCCGCGATTTTTATAGCCGTAATTGCCCCGTCTTGGATTTTGGCCCCGTTTATTCCCAAGTCGGCTATGTCTTGTGCGGTTATGGTTCCATCGGCAATCTTTGCCCCATTTACCGCTCCATCCGCAATTTCAGCGTTACCCACGGCACCGTCCGCGATAGCCGCACTGCCGACGCTGTCTGTATCCAATTTTGCTGCCGTAATCGCTCCGTCTTGGATTTTGGCACTCGTTACCGCGCCATCGGCAAGCTTTACGCTTACAACCGCCCCATCCGCGATTTTACCGCTCGTTACCGAGCCCTCCAGGATCTGCACCGGCACCAAAACACCCGGTGCTAACTTGGCTGCGGTGATAGCGCCGTCGCGAATATCGCGCGTGCGTATCTTTCCCTTCAAATCCAGCTTCTTGTAACTTATGTTGGCGCTGCTTGAAATGTCCTTGTCTTTTATTTTGCGCGAGACGACCTGGAAATATTCCTTGCCATCCTCATAAAGCACTTTTACGATGCGGTTACGTGCTTCGGCCTGGAAGAAAACGACTCCGAAAGACAAAAAAACCACGGCAAAAAATACCGCGGCCCCTTTTGTTGAAAGTCGCTTCTTCCACACACCACACGTTTCTCCCGCAGCAATCCTTGGCTGCTTGCCCATACGTGTATGGATAACTACTGTTTATGACGAAACAGCATAGTCTACACTATCGCTTCGTTTTTGTCAATGACGTCAAACTCCTTCCTGCCCCAGCTCCTTGATGAGCCGCTCCTGTGTGCGGGTAAGTTTTTTGGGTATGTCCACCACCACTTTCACTATTTGATCTCCCCGCCCGGAGCGCCCCAAGTGAGGAATGCCCCTGCCCTTGATGCGAAACAGTTCTCCGGATTGCGTTCCGGAAGGTATTTTCATAGTCACATCTCCATCCACTGTTTCCACTTTTATTTTATCTCCGAGCGCGGCCTGGGAAAAACCGACATGCTCCGTCGACAAAATATCATCACGCTCCCGTACGAAGCGCGCATGAGACGCAACGTGCACTGTCACGTAAAGATCGCCGCTGCGCGCACCTCTTTCGCCTGCTTCGCCCTGTCCGGCAAGGGAAATCGTTTGTCCATCCGCTATTCCGGCGGGTATTTCAATGCGCACATCTTCTTCGGTCTGAACCCGGCCGTCGCCACCGCACTCGCCGCATTTTTTTTCATAATATTTCCCGCTTCCATGGCATTCTGGACAAATAACCACCTGCTCGATAGTTCCCAGAAAACTTTGCACGCTTTTGCGCACCTGTCCAACTCCTCCGCAAGTGGGGCATTTCTGTTCTTTACTGCCCTCTTCGCCACCTGTTCCGGAACATTTTTTGCAAACCGACCTTCTGCGCAATTTAACCAGACGTTCGGCACCATGCACCATTTCTTCAAACGTTATTTCCACGTCCACTTGGATATTCCGCCCGCTACGCGATCGTGCGGAAGCGCGACCGCCGAAACCGCCGCCGAAAATATCTTCGAAAATATCCCCAAAGCCGCCGCCGAAATCAAAACCTCCTGCGCCACCAAAGCCGCCGAAATCAAACCCGCTAAATCCCGCGCTGCCCGCACCGCCCCCGCCCTGCTCGAACGTGCGTCCAAATTGGTCGTATTGGCTTCTTTTGGTTTTGTCCGAAAGAACCTGGTAAGCTTCGTTTATTTCCTTGAATTTTTCACTGTCGCCTCCGGCTTTGTCCGGGTGGTATTTGTGTGCAAGCTTGCGGAATGCCTTTTTTATCTCATCGTCGCTGGCTTCCTTGCCTACACCCAATATGTCATAATAATTCTTTGCCATATCCTCATAAAATCTTATTCTTGACCGAAGGAATTTTAGCACGCCCTGAAACTGTTAGCAATCCCTCTTTGCGAGTGCTAAATCTAGTACGATTAACCTTGAATTATCCTTTCGCGTTCCACCGTTATTCTTTCCGTTCCGACCAAGCCAAAACGCGCCAAAACTTTAAAAACAGGATCCGCCACCCAGACCACTATTCCCGAAAGAAAAGATCCCAGTGGCAAAATAGTGAGCAAAAGAAGTGTCGCCAAGAGCAAGGGAAAAGCATTCACCTTCTGATCCGGCATGGTATCCGGAGCCAAATATTCGGCGATACGCTTGTTTATAATCAAGGTAAATATCTGCGAGACAGACTCGCTCCCTTGCAGCTCCCTTCCAGCCAAAATACCTAGCTGCCTCCTTCCCTCCGCCAAAAGAAGCGCTTGCTGCTGAGCCATTATCCTTTGGGAAAATTCCTGCGTTTTTTCCCGGGTCTCTCTTTTTGCTACCTGGCGCTGCTCCGGGGTCAATTCCGTGGGAAGATTGTCTTCAATCAGCTGTTCCGTTTGCAAATCCATCTCTGTCGGCAAATTTTCCTGCTGGGAACTAAGGATGAATTCATCCACTGTCGCATCTTTTCGAGCCAGGGAAGAAAATTGCGGACTTACGAAAGCCAGCGCTTTGCCCAGATAATGAGCGCCGCGCGAACCCACTTGGATGCGCGGCATCGCTTTTTCTCCACTACTAGTGGAAATGAGTGCGTAATATTGCACTGCCACCATTAGCGCAAGCGCCAAAACCACCAAAGCTTTTCCCGTACGCAAAGATTTGGCCAAATTTATGCGGATATTGAGATCCAAATCCGTCCGGATGCGCCTGGCGCCAGCTGCAATAAGAGCTGTGGCCAAAAAGGCCGCCAGCGCCACCTCTTTAGAAGGGGAAAAAAGGAGCGCCCCGAAACAAACCGCGGCCGCAGCTATTTCCGCAAGCATGAAATCGCGGCACAGAAAGATCGCAAAAGAAAGCAAAAAGAAGACCAACAGAAACCAAAGTGCCGGCACTGTCCACGTGCTGGCTCCGACGTCAACCGCCGCCCTTTGCACGCTGTGCCAAAATCCCAGCGCCGCAAGCGGCGCAGCCACGGCCAAATAATTGGCCCATTTATTTTTACGCATGCTTCCATCTTACCATCGATCCGCCGATAAAAAAACGGGGCAGCCTTTTGGCTACCCCCGGGGAACCGTGGATGCTCACTGAGAGCAGATGGGATCCGGGCAATCCCCGCCGTGGATCGGACATCCCTCCTCCTTCCCCCTTCCTCCGCAAAGAGGGGTGCCCGGAGAAGTTTTGGGACCATCCACCTTGCACCTCCCCATTTCGGGAGTCACGATTCCAACTCCCACGTCCACCGTTACTTTTTTTTCCCCACTCATACGGCTCCTCCCGCCCAATCTTCTGGCGCTTCTTTTTGGCGCGGTCTTTGCCGCGCTTAGCTGTCCTTTTCTTATCTCTTTTTTCAATATTTGTCAACACTCTTGCCTAATTTGAGATTTTCCTTATACTGCCTTAGGATGAATATCCGGCTGTTTTTTAAAATAACCTAAGTGCCAGGAGGAAAAGATGGACCAAAAATCGACACCCAAAAAAGAAAATTTTTCGGAGTTGGTGGAACATTTCCGCGCCATGTACGAGCAGCTTCGCGATCTCCAAAAAGTTGAACAGCAAAAACATCTTCCTTCGGGAGAAACCACTTTGGAAGCGCTGGCGCTGCTTTGGAGGAAAACGTTCTCTCCCTTACTGCCCGTTTGCAATATCTGCTTCGTGCTCGAAGAAATCCAGCTCCGTCTCCGCAAAATGCATCGCTTCATTTTGTCCTTGAATATCTGTTTGCACTCCGGCAAGGAAAATATTCCCACCCTTTCCCAAATAGAAGCTTCTCTTATCTCTCTTGGAGAAATAAGAACTCTTACGCGCGAAATCATATCCCTAAGCGACAAGGAACGCATCTTCGATCACACCTGGGAAGAAGCCGTGCGACTACGCCGCACACTCACAAGGCTGGAGGCTTCACTTGCAAAGAAGCGCTCCGAAATGCTCAGCACAACAAGCCGGCATGAACTGAGTCACGATTGTCCGACCCAATGAGTAAGGAGGGATGCAAAATGGAGGTCATCATTTTCACTGCGGTTCTCTTTTGGGGAGCAAAAATCTGCGGCAAGCTTTACCTTTACGCCTCAACCAAAGCGACCAGCACCGCTTGCCATCTCGAAAGATGCTCTTGGCTGCTGGGTGCTGCCAATTTTGCCTTGAGCGTTTTTGTTTTGTGCGCCTTGGGCACGCTTTTCCTTTTCGAAATAGGCAAAGCCGCGTTCGGTTCATATCAAGAAAAGACGTGGCTTTTCAATTCCGCTTGGATTTGCGTTTCCTTGCTTTTCTCCCGCGGAATGCTTCCCCCAAAAACATCAATGCCCCCGGAGGAAAGCAATGACCTTGTCGGAACGTGACATAAAGGCCTTGGGACACCTGTTTAGCATCAAGGATCAGCGCCATGCGGAACTTTTGCTCCAAAGGCGCCTCCGCCGGGACGGTTTTCTTTTCGCGCGCATTGCCGTTTCTTACCCAGGCTTGCGCAAAAAGGCGATTCGGCGCATTTGCGGCCTTAAGGATTGCCGCGCGGATTCCCTGCGCTTCGTCTTGGAGCGTTCTTTGGCTGAAAGAAAGGAACAATGCAAGCTTGCCAAACTCTTGCTGCGCCTTGACTCGCGCAAAGATACCGCAGAGTTTGTGCGGCGCTGCTTGGTCCAAAACAAAGCCGGATCGTAATTATCGATCCGGCTTTTCTTTTTTATTGCTTTCTTTTTCGCTCAGACGTCTTTTTTGCCCGATTTTTTTGGGCAAGTGCGGCCAAGATAAGCAAAAAAACAATGAGTCTGGTCTTTCCGACCTTGAGTCCTTCCGAGCTGAAGCAACCCATCCTTTGTACATCCTTCTCTAATAAAAAATCCGAAACCCTGGGTATTTCTACTACTCTGTATCTGACACCCTTCACGATCCTCTCCTCGCCTCCGGCTCCCTCTTTTTTCTTCAAAGAATCCCTCATGGCCTCCTCCTTTTTGACCAATCGAAACAGTTGTCAATATACTTTTTTGATTTTCCATGATAAATCAAAAAAACCTCTCCGTCAACTCTCTTGACTGCTTTTGGTTTTGACGCTTCAATTGTCAAAGAGTCCTTTTATAAAAATCCAAGGAGGTCCCTATGGAATATGAAAATTTATACAACCGCATTCCCCAGCGCCAGGCGGCCGCAGAAAATGAGGCGTCTATCGTAATTGAGCTGCAAAAAATGCTTCTGGATCTCTGGGATGTTTTTTTCTTTTCCCAGGAAATACTCGTTCTTCCCCAAATAGCCAGCGGAACCAAAAGACACATCGTCGCTATCCAGGAAAAAATCATGACTCACATTATGAACTTCGGTTACGCCTTAAGCTCCGCTCCTTTGCCGCAACTGGAAAAGGAAGAAGACTTGCTTTGTACCAAGATAGACTCGGTCATCGATGAATTGAGTTTCTTTCTGGATGAATTGGAGGCTGCCTGGATGCTATTGGAACCGGATAGGCCCCTGCGAAGATTGCCCAGCGGCAAAATACAATTTCACAAAACCAGCGAGTGTTGAAAAAAAGGGATGGATATAAGAGAAGCTCTCGCTCAAGTCTTAGATATCCTGTGTACAAAAATTGGGATATATTCTCCGCTAAAAAAAGCCCTCAACCTGGAATTTATCAATCGCTTATCTGTCCTGATAATGCTTTTGGTGGACGGCCGGTTTTCTTTACGCCTGCTTTTGATTTCCGACTGCCTGCGCCGCAACAAGCATGAATGTGAACTCAGCCGCAAAGCGATCCGCTTTTTGCTTCCGACATACCGCTTACCGACATACCGTACGAGCTGGCCAGACGAGTAAAGTCCAGGCATGTTTTTAACCGCAAAAAGAAAGCTTTCGTACCTCGCGCGCTTCCCAGCGCCTACGCCCTTCGCCGAATGTTTGACCCTCCTAAATTATGAATTACTGCCCCCCAGCCATCCGCTGCCGGGGCTTTTTCTTTTTCCCCAACGCCCCACCCAAAAGCGAAGCTTTTGGGTAATGGCTCAAATAAGGCAAATTCCTAAAGCGAAGCTTTTGGAGAAGCTTTAGAGCAAAAAATAAAGGCCGGATTATAAATTTAATCCGGCCTTTTCTTTTTTTGCATGAGCACCTGCTTCAATTAATTTCTGGAAATCATTTTGAAAATAAATCCCCGCTAGCTCCTCCTCTCCTCAGTCCGATAATTCTCCCAAAAGACATCCATAAAAGAAATAGCCTTTAGCAATTTTTCCGTCAAGCAAGAGGCATTTGCCATTACCGCCCCATTTATCCTGAAGCGCCTTTTATTCATGGAAACTCCCTGTCCATACTCAGATAGAAAATAATCCTCTCCGTCCGGACCCTTGAAAATGAGGTTTATTTCGGAAGGACGGCCCAGATATTTTTGAGCCAGCCAAATGCGCAAAAAATGACAATAAGCTTCGCGCAATGAACGCATGGGATTATTTGCATTCAACTTGAAATGGACTTCCAAAGCGAGCTTGCGATCCGCCAAAATAGCACAGCAATAACTTCCGTGGCCGATTCCCATAAATCCCCCCTTCTTATAAAGTGAAGTGCTCTTATTTTAAAAAACTTCGTCTTAAATCCAAATATTCCTATCCCATCCTACACCCGAAAAAAACATATGCAAAGTATCCCTCCTCCCAAAAAAATCCCCATTAATCCCAAAAACCCCACCCAAAAGCGAAGCTTTTGGGTAATGGCTCAAATAAGGCAAAAAACTCTTGGGGAAAGGGCAAAAAAGAACCTTTGCGCCATACTCCAAGGGGGTTGTTTTTTAAGTCATCCGGAAACATTCACTTAAAGAGCGGGGTTCAATCCCCGCTCTTTTTTCAAACTATTTTTTATCGCCGTTTTCTACTTCCGCGTCTTTCACCTCACCTTCGTCTTTTTTCTCTTCGCTGCCTTCAGCGCCGGCTTGTGTGCCTTCGGCGGCTTGCGTGGCGGCATAAAGCTTCTCGCCGATCTTTTGCGCCGCTTGGGAAAGCACTTCGGTCTTGGCCTTGATCTGCTCCAGGTCGTCGCCGTTTTTCACCTTGTTGAGCTCCTCGATCGCCTCCTTAACGGGCTTGGCTTCTTCTTCACTCACTTTGTCGCCCGCCTCCTTAAGCGCTTTTTCCGTGGTGTACACCAACGTGTCGGCCAAGTTGCGCGCTTCCACCAGTTCCTTTTTGCGCTTGTCCTCTTCGGCATGCATCTCGGCATCTTTTTTCATCTTTTCGATTTCTTCCTTGGAAAGACCGCTGGAGGCTTCAATCTTGATGGATTGCGACTTGCCGGTCGCCTTATCCTTGGCGGTCACGCTCAATATCCCGTTTGCGTCGATATCGAAAGTTACTTCGACTTGAGGAACACCGCGAGGAGCGGGAGGAATCCCGTCAAGAATGAACCGTCCCAATGTCTTGTTCCCGCTCGCCAATTCGCGCTCGCCTTGCAGGACATGGATCTCCACGCTCGGCTGGTTGTCAGCTGCGGTTGAAAATACCTGCGACTTGGCTGTCGGTACGGTCGTGTTCCTTTCGATAAGCGGAGTGGAAATTCCGCCCATCGTTTCTATTCCGAGTGTCAACGGAGTTACGTCCAACAGTAACACGTCCTTGACGCTTCCCTCCAAGACTCCGCCCTGGATTGCGGCCCCCAGGGCCACCACTTCGTCCGGATTCACGCTGATATTGGGTTTTTTGCCAAAAAACTTCTCCACTGTCGAAAGCACTAACGGCATCCTCGTCATTCCACCGACCATCACCACCTCGTTGATATCGGCAGCGCTCAGTTTGGCATCAGCCAAGGCTTTCTTTACCGGCTCCAAGGTTTTTTCCACCAAATCTCCTACCAATTCTTCCAGTTTGGCTCGCGTGAGCTTCATAACCAGGTGCCTGGGACCCGAAGCATCGCTCGTGATGAACGGTTGGTTTATTTCCGTTTCTTGCGCGGTCGAAAGTTCGATTTTGGCTTTTTCCGCAGCTTCCTTGATGCGCTGCAGTGCCAGCGGATCCTTGGAAAGATCAATTCCTTCTGTTTTTTTGAATTCGTCGATGATCCAAGTGATGATCTTTTGGTCAAAGTCATCCCCACCCAAGTGCGTGTCGCCGTTGGTCGACTTTACCTCCACTGTGTCTCCACCCACTTCCAAGATGGAAATATCGAACGTGCCGCCTCCCAAGTCATATACGGCTATTTTCTCATCGTTTTTCTTGTCGAATCCATAAGCCAAAGCAGCCGCCGTCGGCTCATTGATGATGCGGCGCACGTTCAGGCCGGCGATTTCGCCCGCTTCTTTGGTTGCCTTTCTTTGCGAGTCGTCAAAATAAGCCGGCACGGTAATGACCGCATCCGTGATCGTCTCGCCCAATTTCTCCTCCGCATCCGCTTTGAGTTTTTGGAGAATCATCGCGGATATCTCCTGCGGCGTATAATCTTTGTCGCCCATCTGCACCTTGACCGTTTCGCCGGCATGCACAATTTTGTACGGCATGAGCTTTTCGTCACGCTGTACTTCGCTGTCATGATAAGCCCGTCCGATCAAGCGCTTGATGGAAAACAAGGTATTGGTCGGATTGGTCACCGCTTGGCGCTTAGCCAAAAGACCCACCAGCCTCTCGTTAGTTTTAGAAATAGCTACCATTGAAGGTGTGGTACGCGCCCCTTCTTTGTTCTCGATTATCTCGGGTTTTCCTCCCATCACGACGGCCATCGCCGAATTGGTGGTGCCCAGGTCGATTCCCAAAATCTTGCCCATATTTTTTGTGAAAAATTCTTAACTTATTAATTATTGCTTTTTTTCCGGGTCATGTGCCCGGCGCGAAATTCCCAAAAAAAGAACTTCGCGTCCAACCATGACCATTGACAATTCTCATCTTCCATGCCAGACTTACCGACGGATTGGACAGGTCAACGACCTGCCTTAGCCCTCGGCATTTTTCCTCCTTTTGCCGGGGGCGCTTTTTTTATTTGACTTTTTTAATTTTATATGATATAATAGAAAGAACATCCGTTATTTTACATCATCCAAAGGAGGAGATCATGAGTCGCCACATCATCAAGGCCGCCAGTCCGGAAGCGGCCAAAATCCGCCCCATCGACATGTTTACCTTCGCCGCTCCGCTCATCCTAAAGCTGGAAAAAAATCCAGCAGACCGAATCTTGAGCGGGGTGTTTGCCGTAAATCCCACTCACGCAACCGAAGAATTCACCCCTTGCGCTTGGTTTATTGCCAGGCGAAGATAATCTTCTTTTGCTCTGCGGGACCGCACATTGCTTGCGGTCCTTTTTTATTTTCCCTTCAAAAAAACTCGGGACGTGCTTTGCCCGCTTGGCCGTCCCTTGCAAAAAGAGACGACCTGCCGGAAAAACACCTTACTTGGCCTTGATGGCGATTTTCTTGGGCTTCACTTCCTCGGCCTTAGGCAAAGATATTTTAAGGATTCCCTTTTCATACGTCGCCTCGGCCTGCTCGCCCTTGACCTGCATCGGCAAGATTACCGAACGCGAGAAGCCGCCCATCCGAATCTCTTTGCGATAATAATCTTCGCGGCGCACCTCGCTCTTCCCCTCGGCTTTTCCGGAAATAGTAAGTACATCATTTTCAATCGATATATCCACCTTTTCCGGATCTATGCCGGAAAGCGCCGTTTCCACGATCACGTTGTCCCTGTCCTGATAAACATCAATTGCCGGAATAAAATCCGCGCCGTCCAATCCGGAGAGTTCGTCAAACATCCGGTCGAAATCCCTCCACATGAATCCTGGCGTATAGCGCATAATTCCCCTGTTCATATTTTTCACCCCCTTTCTGTTTATTATTTCAACTCTTGCTTTCATCCTCGCGATACCCTATTCCACCACCACCCGCGCCGGGCGGATGACGCGCTCCCCCATTTTGTAGCCTTTCTGCACGATTTTCTTTATGCGATTGAGGTATTTCTTTTCCCCTTGGCAATGGGTGCATTCCTTATCTTCGACTGCTTCATGGAGAGCCGGATCAAAACTATCCCCTTCCTTGGCGGCTATCTCCTCCAACCCGCCGCTTTCCAGTACCTGTTCCAACTGTTTTTGGATGTGCATGATGCCTACCAACCAACCGCTCTCCTTTTGATCCTCCGGCACATGCTCGGTCGCGCTGCGGAAATTGTCCAGCACCGGAATAAGCTCCAAGACCAGATTCTGCGTGGCATATTTGACCAAATCACGCTGCGCGTCTCCCTGAAGACGACGGTAATTTTCAAACTCCGCCTGACATCTGCGCCATCCGTCCAGATATTCATCCGCCTGTTTCCTGAGGGAAGCAATCGTTTCTTCTTGCTCCACCACTATCTGTTCCTCCACATCCTTGATATCTTTTCTCATTTTGCTATCCTCAGCCGCAGATTCCTTCTCGCTTTTTTTATGCTTTTCGGTCATGATTTTTTGGTTAAGATTTTTCAAATCCGTGTTGCAATTTCAAAATCCCAGTACTCTTGCGGATTCAGTGGCAATTATTATTACCGCCGAACCGCTCAGCATCTTCTTTACGTATTCGATAAGCGATTTGTTCTTGTCGTAGCGCATGCGCTTGGGTCCGATAAGCGCCAAAATGCCTTTTTCCCCTTGTTTGGTGCGATACGGCGACACGATCATCGAACAATTGGAGATGTCTGTGATGGGGTTTTCTTTGCCAATAAAGATGCGCGTCTCGCCGTCTTTCAATTCAGCCATGAGCAAATCGAATTTCTCATCCACATAATCCAGCACTTCCGCCAAACGGCACACCTCGTCCAGTTCGCGAAATTCCGGCTGCTCCATCAGCTCGCGCATGCCGAACTCGGAAAACTCGTCTTTGTCCAAAATGCCGCTGATTGCCAGATTGCCGCTCAGATGCGACATGAGCTTGGCGGTCGTCTTGGTTAGGCGCGTATGCTGCGCTTTGAGTTTCAAAAATTCCTTTTGCAATTTGAGCTGCTCCTCGCGCGAAAGCTCCTTGTCAGCCATCACTTTCTCCACGAAAAAGCGATACCCTTTGTCGGTCGGAATGCGTCCGGCGCTGGTGTGCGGCTGATGCAAAAAACCTTTCTCTTCCAAGGCCGCCATATCGTTGCGGATCGTAGCCGGACTTACCTGGAAATCATATTTGTCCACCAGCACTTTGGAACCGACCGGCTCGGCGGTCTGCGTGTATTCCTCAATGATGGCCGCCAATATTTTTTCTTGTCTTGTATTCATATAAAACCCCGCTGTCCCGAATGAATGCACTGATTACGCTGATGAATATATCTTATCTCATAGGTTAGCAGTCGTCAAGTCCGAGTGCTAATTCGTTATTTACTACTTCCCTTGCCGGCTTTTTCTTGCATTTCTAAGCACGAAAAAGCCGCCCGGGAGTCCCTGGCGGCTCTAAATTCGCTATTTGAGATTGTGGCCCTAATTAAAACAGGCCAACTTGCACTCGTGGGTGCAAACCTCTCTCTCCCCTTCACTGGCCAATTCGTAGAAAGCCGTGACCGCATTGAAGCTGGTTATCTCCGCAACGCCGGTCTTGCTTTCGCTGAGGCGACAATTGACCGGGCGGTCGCCTGCGCATGCAAACGCTGACACGCTTGCTTTTCCCATGTTGCCATCCCTCCTTTTTTTAACTCCTCTTATTTGGCAGACAAGCGAAGCCGCTTTGGCCGCAACCGGAAATGCACACCTCCATACGGTGGCTAGGCCCCGAGCTCATAATAACTTCGGTTGCCGAACTCACAGGGATGCTCTTTCCTGCCCGCGGACAGAAAACATGATCCCGGGCTATCTTCTTGCCGTGGCGCACCGTAACCATGGCACCAGATACTGTCAACACCACCGACCCATGAAGCGAGTTTTTAGCATGCACCATGTTCTCTCTCCTTTTTTCAATGAATTGAGATGCAGCGCCGCAAAGCTCCCCCTTTCCGCCCTCCTGGCTTAATTACCCCTCTTCTCCTGTTCGCTACGGGGATCCTCCGCTTCCTTGGGACAATCGCCCATAATGGAAACAGGGATGCTTCTTTTTGGATCACCCGCCGTCCTGCGCATTTCCTCGCAAATATCTTCTGTCATGACCTGTCCTTTCCCGCGTTTTTAAAAAGCGCGTATTTTGTTTTCAAAAAACCACCTTTTCCTATATATTGAAATCCTCTTTTTTCCCTATTGCTTGCACATTGTCGCTTTTTTCAATCCCCCGTTCCGGCACCGGATCATATCCGCCTTCATTCCAGGGATGGCAACGCAAAACCCTCTTGGCCGCAAGCCAACCGCCGCGCACCACGCCGAATCTCCCGATAGCCGCATAGGCATATTCGCTGCAGCTAGGATAATGCCGGCAAACGCGCAGCGGCAAAATCCTGCCCAAAAGCCCGTGGTCCAACGAAAGCGTCTTTTGGTAAGCCTTTAGCAATAAAAGTACGGCCTTGCTCATATAAGGCATATCCTACGTATTTTGACCATTTTTGTCAATAAGACTTTTTGGCTGTATAATGAAAGCTGAGCTTTCTTTAAATTACGCAAGATATTCTAAAACAAAAACTCATGAAGACCGTCTCCTTCAAAAACACTACCTGGGTCGATTTTGCCAACCCGAGCGCAGACGACATTCTTTATCTGCAGGAAAATTTTGACATCCATCCGATCGCTATCGAGGAATTTGTAACGCCCACCTTCCGCCCCAAGGCTACCCAATATGACAACTGCCTTTTTCTTACCGTCCACATCCCGCTTTACGACACGGTTTCGCGCACCACTTATCCCGGAGAACTGGATATCGTACTCACCCGCGACCACCTGATCACCGGACATACCGATGAAATCTACCAACTGGAAGAATTTTTCCAATCCCTGGAAGAAAGCGAAGGCAAAAGGCGCCTTTATATGGAAAACTCTCCAGCGCACCTGCTCTACCATTTACTCAACCTGCTCTTGGAATCATGCTTTCCGCGCCTCGACCACGTGCACCGCAAACTTACGGATATCGAGGACAAGGTTTTTCATGGCAAAGAAAAAGAAATGGTATACGAGATCAGCGTGGTCAAACGCGATATCCTCAATTTCCGTCGCACGCTCAAGCCGCAACGCTCCGTACTGGAATCGCTCGCCCAAAAAGACACGCCATTTATTTCCGAAGACCTGCGGCCTTATTTTCAAGACCTTATCGGCACCAATATCCGCCTCTGGAATGCCCTGGAAAGCAACAAGGAAACGATCGAATCCATGGAAGAAACCAACAACTCCCTACTTTCCAACAAACTGGACCATACCATGAAGGTGCTCACCATCTTCTCGGCCATCATGATGCCCATGACCGTCTATTCCAACATCCTGGCTATGAGCGCGGACATTCCGTTTGGCAAAAACCCCAACGGCTTCTGGATCCATATGGGAATCATGATTTTCATTTCCCTGTTCACAATTTCGGTTTTTAAGGGCAAGAAGTGGCTGTAATAAAAAATCGTCCCGCTAATGCCCTGGCATGCCAATTTGACACCGCTCTCTTATTTTTATATTTTTCAATGAACGCGCCCACTCGCAAACCCCCTAATCGAACAAACCAAGCGCAATGAAAATATACAACACCCTGTCCAAGAAAAAAGAAGTCTTTGAACCGCTCAACCCCGGCAAAGTCGGCATGTACACCTGCGGACCCACCGTTTACGGCGATGTGCATGTCGGCAACATCCGCGCTTACGTGGTAGCCGATACGCTGCGCCGTTATTTGCAATACCTGGGATACGAGGTGCGCCACATCAAAAACATCACGGACGTGGGCCATCTGACGGCAGACGACGTGGCCCAGGGAGATAGCGGCGAAGACAAAATTGAAAAAAAGGCGCGCGCCGAGAAAAAAACTCCCGAAGAAATTGCCCGTTTTTACGAGCAGCGTTTTCGCGAGGTGGAAAAGGAGATGAACATCTTGCCGGCCAATTATTTCCCGCGCGCGACCGCGCATGTCGGACAGATGATCCGCGCGATCGAAACGCTCCTTTCCAAAGGATACGCCTACGAAAAAAACGGCAACGTCTTTTTTGACGTGACCAAATTCCCCGCTTACGGCAAATTGAGCGGCAACACCTTGGAAAAATTGAAGGTCGGGGCGCGGCTTGAAGAGCATCCGGACAAGAAAAATCCCTGGGATTTCGCCCTCTGGCTGAGCGCCCCCAAAGAGCATCTGATGAAATGGGATTCGCCCTGGGGAGTCGGTTATCCCGGCTGGCATATCGAATGTACCGCCATGAGCACCGAATATCTGGGTTCGACGATCGACATCCATACCGGGGGCGAAGACAACATCTTTCCGCACCACGAAGCGGAGATCGCCCAGACCGAATGCGCCACCGGCGAGCAATTCGTGCGCTACTGGCTGCATGTCCGCCATTTGCTGATGGACGGCGAAAAGATGAGCAAATCCAAGGGAAACCTGTTCACATTGGAAGATCTCATAAAAAAAGGATATTCGCCCATGGCGGTACGGCTTCTGCTTCTTTCTTCACACCACCGTTCGCAGCTCAATTTCACCTGGGACGCGCTGGAGCAAGCCAAAAAAAACTTGCAGCGGATAAACGATTTTGCGCTCAATTTGGAAGCCTTCAAAGGCGAAGTAAAGAAAGAAAATCCAAACCCTCTGGCTATCGACTCTTTCCGCCAAAGGTTTGAAGCGGCCATGGACGACGACCTCAACACTCCGCTGGCGCTGAGCATCATCTACGAGCTGATAAGCGCCGCCAACCGCGCAGCCGATGCGGGCACGCTCGGAGCCGATGATGCCGCGCACCTTCTTTCCTTCTGGAAAAAAGCCAATTCGATTTTGGGACTGGCTCTGAGCGGCCAGGCCGAAATACCCGAAGAGATAAAAAAATTGGCTGCCGAACGGGAACAGGCCAGGGCAAAAAAGGATTTTGCCGCTTCCGACCGGCTGCGCACCCTGATTGAAAGCCGCGGCTACACGGTAGAAGACAGTCGCGACGGCATGAAAATATTCAAACATTAAAAAAGGCGAGGAATTTTTTCCTCGCCTTCTGTTTCGGTTAGATTTTTTCAATTTCCGCCTTGGCCATTTCCTTGAGCAGATCCTTGACGATCTGCAGCAAGATGATTTCCGGAACGTGGCACTCGATCGCTTTTTTCTTGCACCATAACTCCGCCGAGCGCGGATTAACGCAGATAACATTCCCGAAAACCAGCATGCCCTCCTTCCTGATCGCATTACGAATAGAACTCATTCCCACTTCTTCGATCACATTCCGCCGTTGCTGCTCAGAAAACTCTTTTTGCATAACACCCTCCTTTCGGCTCCGTTGAGCCATTGGTGCTCTTAAAAACCAAATTGGCGCTGACTTGCTATTATACACCTTCCGCATGAAAAAGTCAAGGCGAGGATTTTTTTCCTCGCCTTTGCAAGCTCGTGGGCGCTCAGAACGCAGGGAATGTTTCCCCTTTTTTCCTTCGTTGAAGCGCATATTTTATTCCTTGGTCGCTGACTCCTAGGCAAAGCAAAGCCTGGAAACGATGCGCAGCAAGCAAAATCGCTATCGCTTCTATGGTTTTTTCGCTTATGTTCCCCAGCGGCAAATCGGGGCGGACCTCCCTTATTTTGCCGGCTACGGATTCGACAAACTCCAAGGATCTTCCTTTGTGCCAGATCTTGAGTCTGACTCCCGCTCCATCCCGACTGTCGGGGAAAGAAAAGAGCAATATGGTTTTTCCGAGGAGTTTTTGTCTTTTGGGAGATGATGGACTGGACATCCTCAAAAAGCGCAGCACTTCATGCTTATTCGTATGCCCTTTGAAAGCAAATTCGCCCTTTCTTGCGGATGCGGCGCTGTTTTTAAGCACGCATCCCTTTTCGTAAGCGATCAGTCTGGCTACCGCCTCTCTGTTTTCTGGCGGCAGGTCAAAAAAATTGAGCGTGGCTTGCTTGTTGATCCGCGAAGAATTCAGTTCGCCAAAACTCCTTATGCCCCGCTTGTTGCTCACCAGAAGCCTCACGTGTCCCAAGGGGTCATCTTCCGGATCCGTGAAGATCAGCTTGTCATGCACGCTGATGCCCACATGTTTGGTTTCTGCGGCGTCCGGCATCACGAAAATCCTCCGCCACGCGGAAATATCCATTTCCATCTCCTCCTCCTTTTGCGGCAATAAAATAAAGGTGCGAATTTTTTTTACCACATAATAATTCCTATGTCAAGAAAAAGAACCGTTCCCTGCTTTTGGTGGATAAACGGTGGTTAAACAGCGATTGCCAAGTATTGAGCGACTGGCTATAATGGACTGGCTACAAAAAATCTTCCCTAAAAACATGCGCGATTCCAAATCCCTTTTCAATAAAAACAAGCAAAACCAAAACCCCCGACCCAAACCGGCCGCTGGCGAGCTTCGCATGGCGCCCCAAAATTTGGAAGCGGAAATGTCCGTTTTAGGCTCACTCATGCTGGACAAGGACGCGATCATCAAAATAGCCGATCTTTTGAAGGTGGGAGATTTTTACAAGGACGCCCACAACGACATCTACGAGGTAATGCTCGAACTTTACGAAGAAAGGGAACCCTTGGACGTACTGAGCATCTCCAACAAGTTGGACGAACGCAAGATTTTGGATAAGGTGGGCGGATCCAGTTATCTGGCTTCCTTGGTGAGTATGGTGCCCAGCGCTTCGCACGTCGTCCATTACGCCAAAGTTGTACAGAAAAAAGCGATCCTGCGCCGCCTCATATCGGCGGCAAGCGACATCGTGGAGGCCGGATACCAAGAAGGTGAAGAAATAGACAAGATACTGGACGAAGCCGAACAAAAACTTTTCGGCGTTTCCCAAAAATACATCAAACAGGACTTCATCCCGATCCGCTCCGTGCTGGAGTCGGCGTTCAACCGCATCGACGAACTGCACAAACACGGCGACAAATTCCGCGGCATTCCTACCGGCTTTCCGGATCTGGACGGCATCTTGGCCGGACTGCAAAAGTCGGACTTGGTTATTTTGGCCGCGCGTCCCTCCGTCGGAAAAACTTCCTTCGCCCTGGATCTGGCCCGCCATGCGGCGGTACGCGAAGGCGCAGCCGTGGGCATCTTCTCGCTGGAAATGTCCTCCGACCAGTTGGTAGACCGCATGCTCGCCGCCGAAGCGAACGTGGATCTTTGGCGCCTAAGGACCGGCCGGCTGAAAAGCGAAGGCGCGGACAATGATTTCCAAAGGATCGGCGAAGCGATGGGCGTGCTCAGTGAAGCGCGCATCTTCATCGACGACACGGCTTCGGCCAACATTATGGAGATGCGCACTATGGCGCGCCGCCTCCAGGCGGAACATGATTTGGGACTTATCATCATCGACTATTTGCAGCTGATGGAGGGACGCGGCGGACGCGACAACCGCGTGCAGGAAATATCCGAAATATCGCGCGGACTCAAAAACCTGGCGCGCGAATTGAACATTCCCATCATCGCCCTTTCCCAGCTTTCCCGTGCCGTGGAAGCGCGCTCCCCGCAGATCCCCAAGCTCTCGGACCTTCGTGAATCCGGATCGATCGAGCAGGACGCGGACGTGGTTCTTTTCCTTTACCGCGAAGACCGCGAAAAACCGGATACGCCCAATAAGGGCATCGTCAAAATAATCATCGCCAAACACCGTAACGGTCCGGTCGGCGAAGTAAGCGCCTTCTTCCAAGAAGGCAGCGCATCCTTCAGGTCGCTGGAAAAAATCCACACCAACCTCCAATAATCCCGATCGCAGTCAATTCCATGCCTTCTCCATTTTGTGTTATTGTTTTGATTTTTGGATTTTGATTTTTGATTTTATTAAAATGCACCCCAAAGCTTTCCAAAAACTGATCCGGAATTTTTCCTCCCTGCCTTCCGTGGGACCCAAAATGGCCGAACGGCTGGTCCTTTTTCTGTTCAAGCAAGACAAGGAGGTTCTTGAAGAATTTGCCGCAAACCTTACCGCCATCAAGGAGCTGACTGTCTGCAAGCGGTGCCACAACATCGCCCAGGACGCAGAATGTTCGATCTGCACGGACAACCGTCGTGACAAAAAAACACTCTGCGTCGTAGAAGAGCCCTTGGACATCTTATCCATCGAACGCACCGGCGCTTACCGCGGCCTTTACCATGTGCTCGGCGGCGTCGTTTCCGGCGCAAAAGTCCAAAACCTCACCATCTCGCATCTTCTGGACCGCGTTGGCAAAGAAAATATCGCCGAAGTGATTTTGGCCACCAATCCGACCACCGAAGGCGACGCCACCGCCCTTTACCTCAGACAAAAAATGCGCCCCTTGGGCGTAAAAATAACGCGCCTGGGCCGCGGCCTATCCACCGGGGCGGACCTGGAATACGCCGACGAAGTAACGCTTTCCGAAGCATTGACAAATCGCAAGGAACTTGCATAATGAGAAGTCGCTTAGATCCTTAAAAACCAAAGGTACGGAAAGGAGCATATATGCCCAAAATGGACAAATTCAATCCCCAAAAACATGGCGGAGCATCGGCACTGGGAAGAAGGGAGATTTTAACGCTCCTCAACAAGGAAGCTGGCCTGTCCTTCGACATCTTGAAAATGGCCGTGATTGAAAAAGAGAATGGCCAAATAAGGGCTTTTGCCTTCATGGAACATTCCGATCTTTTTCTGAGGCGCTGCATGGATGCGGCAGCTCTTCTTGCCTGCGCCGTTTTTAATCCCCAGGCAACTTTGCGACCGCATATCCGTTGCTTTTTGACCTCTGCAACAGAAAATAAAAACGTGCCGCCCGGAACTGACCTGGAAATAATCGCAAAGTCGTTGGAAAGCGCAGCTCCTATCCAAAAACGTTTCGGCGTGCAAGTTTTGCGCCGGGACACGGGCCAAGAAATAGCTCGAAGTCACGTGGAAGTGGATCCGTTCGCGTCGGCCACTTATTCGCCTTATGAAAAAATTGCCGGCAAAATAAGCCGCGGTCTAATCTGAAAGGAGAGCACATGAAGGAAAAAGTCAAAACCTGGGGAGAAATTGTAGCGATGTATCCGTCCAGCGAATACTTCGTCATGACTAGCAGGCTCACCCCTTTTCGGGGAAATCCCGAAGCTTTCCTGGACAAAGTCGTCTTGGAAAGATCCTTGCTTTCAGGGCATGGCATCGCCCGCCCCGTAAAGACAATAAGCGACACCAAACACTTCCCCGTCGGACGCAGGTTCTACGGCACGAACATCATCAGCGGAATATTCTGCAAGCCGGGCGAGCACGCCGTTTTGGCTGTCCAGCTGCTCGACAGCAATAACCGCCCTCTGCGCACCCATATAACGGAGCTGCGCGCCTGAAAAAAATCCCCCACCGGAACACCGGCGGGGGATTTTCATATCATTCGAAAGTTTTTGCTATATGCTCAGGCTATCTTGCTGATTTCCACTTCCGTAAAAGACTGACGGTGACCGAATTTCACCTTATAACGTTTTTTGGGCTTATGCTTGATGCCCCAAACTTTGTTTGCACGATCCTGCTTGGTGATGACCGCCTCCACTTTTGCCCCGGAAACGAGCGGGGTTCCGACTCTCACCTCCTTTTCGTCCCCGACCAAAAGGACTTCTTCGAAAGAAATCTTTGCTCCTACTTCCCCTTCCAATTTTTCCACTTTGATCTTCTCCCCTTCGGAAACCTTGTATTGCTTGCCTCCGGTCTTGATAATAGCCAACATTGCCGTAAAAATAAGGATAATTGTTACTGGATAATTCTATCCCAAAGGCCCCGTTCTGTCAACATCGGAAGATGCTGCGCCTACTCCAGCACCGCCTTGATTCTCCGCACTCCCGCGCTGGAAGCCTCCTCTTTGACGATGCGGAATTTGCCCAAAACGCCGGTCCTTTCGGCGTGCGGTCCGCCGCATATTTCCCTGCTGTAAACCACTCCGCCCTTTTCGACGGTATAGACCGTCACTTTTTCGCCGTATTTGGCCTCAAAAACACCCATGGCTCCCGACAGCCTGGCCTTGTCCAATTCCATCTCCTCAAAGCTTACAGGGGCGTCTGCGGCGATTGCAGCGTTCACATAGCTTTCCACGGCCTCTTTTTGCTCCTGGGTCATTTTTTCGCCATGGGCAAAATCAAACCTGAGTCTTTCCGGCGTGATATTGGAACCTTTTTGGATTACATGGTCGCCCAGAACCTTGCGAAGTCCCGCCAGCATCAGATGAGCTGCGGTATGGAGCCTTTTGGTTTCCTCTCCGCTGTCTTGGAGCCCGCCTTTGAACATGCCGGCTGAGGCCGTACGGGAAAGCTCCTGATGTTTTTTAAGCTCCTGCTCGAAAGCTTTTTCGTCTACCAAGATCCCTTTTTCTTTGGCCAACTCCTTGGTCATTTCCAAAGGAAAGCCATATGTGGCATAAAGATCAAATGCTTCCTTGCCGCCCACCTCCTGCATCTTGCCAAAAAGCCGCATGCCGTTCTCCAGCGTTCTTGAAAATTTTTGTTCTTCTTTGGTAAGTTCTTCCAAAATAACCGTGTTTTGGGTTACGAGCTCCCCGTAAAAATCACCGAATTGACTGATAGCCACAGCAGCCACCTGGGCGGTGAAATCCCCTTCAATCCCGAGGAGTTTGCCGTAGCGCACCGCCCGACGAATCAGGCGACGCAAAACATACCCCGCTCCGGTATTGGAAGGCGTGATTCCGTCGGCAATGATGAAGGACGCGGCTCTCACGTGATCGGCGATTATGCGGAAAGCCTTGGTTGATTCCGTGCTTTCGCTGTATTTTTTGCCGCAAAGCTCCGCGATTTTGGCAAAAATCAATTCGAATATTTCCGTTTCGAATACCGTCTTTTCACCTTCGAGCACCATGAGCGTCCGTTCCACGCCCATGCCGGTGTCCACATTGGGCTTGGCCAGCTTCTCGTATTTCCCTTCGGCGGTCTTATTGAACTCCATGAACACGTCGTTCCAAACTTCAATCAGCTTAAAACTGTCCACCAAGTCCCCGAATTTCCCTTCCAGGGGATTTTCGGCGCGCTCCTCGTCGCTTCTTACGTCATAGAACATTTCCGTATCTCCCCCGCAAGGACCGGTTGTTCCCGCAATCCAAAAATTATCCTCGATGCCTAGCGGAATTATCCGGACGTTTTCTTTGACAATCTCGTCATTCGCAGCCACCTCGGCCGCCATGCCCGCTTTGGCAAAAACTTCCTGCCAGATGGCGATGGCCTCCTCATCACGCGGAATATCCTCCCCGCCTTCATCCGAAGCGGGTTCCCCTTTAAAAACGGTTACGTACAATCTGTTTTTGTCCAAACCGAGCCATTGGGGACTGGTCAGGAATTCAAAACTCCACTCTATCGCTTCTTTTTTGAAATAATCCCCGAAACTCCAATTGCCCATCATCTCAAAGAAAGTAAGGTGGCGATTATCCCCCACATCCTCAATGTCTCCGGTGCGCACGCATTTTTGCACGTTAGCCACCCTCTTGCCCCCCGGGTGTTCCTGGCCCAAAAGGTAAGGCACCAAGGGGTGCATACCGGCTGTCGTAAAAAGCGTGGAGGCGTCCGTTTCCCGCGGAACAAGTGAAGCGGAGGGGATGATCGTATGCCCCTTGGAGGCGAAAAAATCCAGATATTTGCGGCGCAATTCGTTGGCATTCATAAAAATCAATTTGAAAATTAAAGGATGGTCTTTGGAATTTGGAATTTTTATCAAAACCCCTGTTGCATGTTATAAATTGTCGCTGCCTTCCTAAAGCAACTGCACTTCTCGCTTGAGTCGGCGCATTTCGTTGGCCAAAGCTATCTGCGCGGCACCGATTCTGGCCATATCTCCTTCGGCCTTTTTGATATCCATTTCAAGCTGAATCTTTTTGCGCTTCAACTCACGAATCATTCCTTCCAGCTCCGTCTTTTTGCGTTCATTCTTGCGATATTCCGATTCGCGCAAAATAGCCTCCATCTGCAGCGAGCGCTTCTTAGCTTCTTTTTGCGGATCGCGGGTTCTGCTTTGCATACTTTTTCTGAACAAATATTAAGGTCTAACGAGGCTTAGCAAATCATAATGCTTCCTCTATGCTTCCGCCGCCGTATATCTCTCCGTCCTCGCCATAAAAAACCGCGCTCTGCCCAATGGTCACCGCGCGCTGCGGCTCTGAAAATCTAACTTCATACACATCATCCCCTTCTGCGCGCTCCACCAAACATGCCACGTTCGGATGCCGGTAACGGATCTTTACAAGGGCTTTCAGCGGCAACTTGGGTTCAAAGGCAACCCAGTTGGTCATTTTCACTTTCATTCCCTTGCGCAAAATGAGCGGATCGCTTTCATTGTTTGTAACCACCAGCGCATTCGCGCCGAAATCGCGGTCAACCACGTAATACGGACCCGTACCGCCGATATTTATGCCTTTGCGCTGGCCTATCGTATAAAGCTCCAACCCCTGATGCTCTCCCAGAACTTTGCCGGCCGTGTCTATTATTTTGCCTGGCGTGAGTTGCAAGTTGCGCTTCAGAAATTCTGTCGGATATTTTTCCGGCGTAAAGCAAAGACCCTGGGAATCATCCTTGTCGAAAACTGGCAGGTTGAATTCCTGGGCCATTTCCCGCACCCTGGCCTTGTCGTAACCGCCCACCGGAAAAAGGACTTTTTCCAGCTGGCCCTGCGTCAAATTGTACAAAAAGTAAGTTTGGTCCTTTTCGTCATCGATCGAAGTATAAAGATGTTTTCTGCCGCCCTTTTCGCGCACTGTCGCATAGTGGCCCGTAGCCACATAGTCAGCGTCCATCTCCAGCATTTTGCGCATAAGCACCTGGAACTTGATGCGCTGATTGCAAACCACGCAAGGATTGGGCGTGCGCCCGTTCTTGGTCCCTTCCAGATATGCATCCACCACTTCGCGTTTAAATTCCGCAGCCACATTCGCCGTGTAAAGCGGGATGTCCAGAATATGCGCAACCGTACGCGCGTCTTGTTGCGATTCCAAAGAGCAGCATTTATTTTCCCTCAATTCGTCTTGACCCGGCTCTTTCCAAAAATGCATGAACACGCCGATAACTTCGTATCCTTGCTTTTTGAGCAAAGCGGCGGCCACCGACGAATCCACGCCGGCGCTCATCCCCAAAACCACTCTTTTTTTCCTAATTTCTTTCTTCATATGATATCCATGATATCAGCAAAAAAAGGCTTTGTAAACAAAAAGCTAAGCTTTAAACACGCTTTAAAGCTTAGCTTTGAAAAGAAATTTAGTCCTTGCGCATCGAGCCGATCATGGAACGAATGTCCTCCAAATTGGATTCCACTTTTTTGCGTGTCGGTTCAAACTTCTTGGGACCCAGTCCGCTGAGCGAAGAAAGCGACATTGGTTTTTCTTCCGGGGCGATGACCTTGCGCTCTACCTGGCGCACGGACTTAGCCGGCGCGGATTGGATTGGCCGCTGGCGCATTTCAGGACCTTTGGGCGCAAAAGGCTTTCTGCCGATAGGCTTGGATGCGGCGTTCATTCCTTGCCGAAAGTCGTTCCGCCCGGAAGGCGCGCTTTGCGAAGCCGGTCTGGCAGCCGCCTGAACCGGTACGATTTTGTCCTGAATTAAGGGCTTGCCCATGGCAGCAAAACGCTCTTCCTTGAGCTTGGCTTTGGCTTGCATTCTTTGGAAATCCTTAAGGCAATCCTTGCAGAAAGTGGGTCTTTTGCCGTCCGGCTTGAAAGGCACTTTTATCTGGTCGCCGCATGTTTCACACAGCGCATCAAAAAGTTCCTTTTCTTCTTTGGGCGGATCAGCCGGAGCGGGATTTGCGGAAAAATCCTCACTCGACGCAACTTGGCTCGCCTGGATCGATACTCCCGCACCGCCGCTTTGTACCGGAGCGGAAACGGGCGGCATCATTCCAGCCCAACGCGCAATCTTTTCTTCCACTTCCGCGCGAGGCGATCCATAGCGTTCGCGCGACACGGCTATCACCTTCTCCTCATTTTCCTTGGTGTCATCTATATAGATCGGCGGCAATGTGGTGGCCGAAAAAGCGTCTCCGGCGATACCGTCGATCATCAGCTTGAGATATATGTTGTATTTGGGCAGATTGACGATATCGTTCTGCATGAAAACGGGCGCAAATTCCTTTTCCAAAAATTCCGCATCCATCGCGCCCACCCGAAACGAAATGATGGAACCCACGTTGCCAAAGATGGCATTGCGCACCGTTTCGGCGATCTGCTCGACGTACTGGTTGGCCAAAATAAGGTTAAGCCGGTATTTGCGCGCTTCCGAAAGGATGTTGGCAAAAGATTCGGTCGAGAAATTTTGAAACTCGTCCACGTACAGGTAAAAATCCTTGCGCGTTTCCTCCGGAATGTCCACGCGACCCATCGCCGCCAGCTGAATCTTAGTGATCATCATGGCGCCAAGCAACGCGCTGGCATCCTCCCCGATTCTTCCTTTGGAGAGGTTCATGATCAAAATCTTGCGCTCATCCATGATGGTACGCACATCAAAAGAAGATTGGGGTTGTCCCACGATATTGCGGATAAGCGAATTGGACAAAAACTGCCCCACTTTATTTTGAATCGGAGAAACCACTTCTTGGAGCACTTTGTCGCTCCACTTGGGAAACTCATCCACCCAGAACTGGCGGATGACCGGATCGGTAATCCTTTCCACCACCTTGTCGCGGTATTTTTTATCCACCAAGATGCGGGTCACGCCCAAGAGCGTACTGCCCGGATATTCCAAAAGACCCATAATGGCGTTGCGCAAGATATATTCCAATCGCGGCCCCCATGAATCCGCCCAGATCTTTTTAAACACCCCGACCAAACCGGAAGCCACCAAGTGGCGATATTCCGGATCGATCGATTCCATCGCGTTAAATGCAATCGGAAAGCCTTGGTCAGCCGGATTGAAATAAATGACATCATTGATGCGTTCGGACGGAATGGCTTTGAGCAGCTTTTCGGCGGTGTCGCCGTGCGGATCGATGTAACAAACCCCGTGTCCGTTGCGGATATCTTGGACGGCCATGTTTTCGAGCAAATTAGTTTTGCCCATGCCGGTCTTTCCAATGATATACATGTGCCTCCTGCGGTCGTCCGTCTTGATACCAAACACCCTCTCCTGGTTGCGGAAATTTGTTTTGGCAAAAAAAGTGATTTCATCCATAAAAAGTTTTTTCTCCTTGCTTCCCTCCCCTTTTTAAGGAGAGAGCCAGGGTGAGGTTTTTCCCTTTTTTATTCAATAGGCAAATTGGCTGGCGCGCCACTGCGACGAGCTTCCACGCGCGTCACCGAAGGAGCGACCACTTGCATATCCGGCAAATGAAAAACCGTGGCCAATTCTTCCGTGTTGAGCGCAAATGTTTTGCCCGCGTCACTGCGACTGCGATAACGACCTAAGATCTTGCGCTGGCGAAAACGCAAGCGCGGCTTGATGAATACGAAGTTGGCGAAAGTCTTGGAATCGTTATCCGGCTTGAACCCATTGAGGTTGTCGTCATTGAATTGCTTGATTCCTCCGATAAAGGAACTGACGAAAGTTTTGTCAAATCCCTGCTTGCGCCCAATAAGAATCATGCGCATCTTCACATCATAAAATATCTTGCCCAAGCTGTCCTCCACGGCTTTGAGCACGTCCCTTTCCACGGGAGAAAGACGAAATTCCAAGGGCTGATCTTCTTTTTTGCTTTTTTCAGTAAGTTTCACCTCGCCCTTGAGCGCTCCGATACTGAATGCGTTAAAAATGACGTCCTTAAGATCCGTCCAGACTTTGCTTAAAAAGCTTTCCTCCTCCACGACTTTTCCTTTAAGCTTATCCGCCGCTTTTCGGCCCTCTTTCGCCGCCCACGCTGGCGAAAGAGGGGTGATCACATACTGAAGCCAGATTTTTTGGCCCGGCGGAAGTTTGCCCATCGCTTCCACCAATCCGGACAGGGGATCGATCATCTTGCCGGTAACCGATTCTTCAAACCTGTCGTAAGTGCGGATCGGAAAAGCGTCTGCCTTGGTCAATTCAAAATCGGTACCCCAAAGATCCCACTGCTTGTTGGGCACAACCTTGGGCACGTCATTGACGTAATCCTCCGCTTCGCGCACTTCCACATCCGGATATTGCGCGTAAAGATGCGCTTCCACCAAGTGGCGGTATTTGCGCAGCGTACGGATATAAAAGTGTACCTGTCCGCCGTCACTGACCAATTCCAAACTGAAAGAGTCTGCAAACATGCCCTGGACATATATTTCCGTAGGCAAAAATCCTTTTTCCACCCCCGCCATGCCGGCAAAAAGCGCCTCCATCGGCTTGGGACTTTTTTCAATATCCTTGGGCGGAATTATTTCCAAAAGCATCCAATCCAAACTAAGCCAATACTGTACCCTTATATGATACAGCCAGAAAATCATAAAAATGGGAAAAAGCATCGCCGGTAAAGCGACGTACCACGCGTAAGAAAACACGTGCAAAGTCTGCGACAGCGAAGTTCCCAAATTAACTGCTGCTTGGCTGAATGCCTGTTGGACAAGTTCCATGTGCCTATTTCGCCCGAGAAACGCCCGGGCGGCCTTTTTGCAAAAGGTGCCCTATTTGCCGAGCGTATAATGGCCGGCGGCGTTCTTGCGGAAAAAATTGTTCAGATTTATAACTACCGTGGACTTTTTCACTTGGCGTACTTTCAACACTTCTTCGATCACCTGGTCGCGACTGAGTCCCTTGGGATTCTTTTTGAGAATATCTTCAATGACATCCTTGACCGTTCCGGTTTTATACCCCCATTCACTCAGAGCGTATATGCCGCGTCCGACCAGCACGAAATTGTCATCCTTGATCAGTTCATTATGCACGGTTTGCGGATGAGTGGCGCGCTTGCCCAATTTAAAACTGTCTATGCGCTTGGCTATCTCGCGGAAATGAAGCGGCTCCTTGGCCTCCTTGAGTATCAAATATGCCCTCTCGCGGGTCCCCTTGGGAGTAACTTCCTTCCACCTGCTAAGACCCCACTTACCGAAGGTGTTACTCTTTATATCTTCAGCCGCCCCCAAAAAATTCCTGATGGATTTTTCCGTGGCCACACCCTTACCCAAAGATGCCACCATCTTGGAAACAAGCTCGGCCTCTTCCAGGGGACGCTCTTCTTTTTCCAAAACCGCCCGCGCCGCCGCATGCACTCTCTCCCAATCCTTAAGCTCGAAAGAATTCAAGGCGTAAGAATATTTGAGCTTCCCTCTTATTTCCACGCCCTTGACGTCGCTAAGACATTCCAGAAAAAACCGCGCCGCGCCGGCCTCTTTGGAATCATTGGCGCCGAGGGCCGCGATGAGCGACTCTTCATCCATTATACCATCATGTGCCGAAACTTCATAGCGGATAGCCTCCCTTACCGGTGCCAGCGCTTCTTCGTCTTTAATTTGGGACACCTTGCGACATATTTCGCGAATAATCTGACGGATACGTTCGCGTGTCACGCCGTATTTGTTGCCGATTTCTTCGAGCGTAAGCATCTTGGCTTTGCCGATGCCGTAACGCGATCTGACTATTTCGCCGCTCCGCTCGGGAAAGTGTACCGACAACGCTTCCAGCGCTGCCAGAAAACTCACTTTTTTTTCGAATTTTTCGCCACCTTGGGTGTTTTTCATATATTTGCCTTAAGAAAATATGGATTATCGCATTCACATTATACTAACATATATTATAATTTTGTCAATGATTTATTTCCTTATCCCAAAAAACGACTTATTCCCCCATGAATAAGTCGTTTTTGCTTTTTTGCGAAGATTTCGCCGTCTACTTTCGCAGCGCCACCGGAAGTTCTTTTTCCATCTGGGCAATAATTTTTTCCAGCGCCACTTCCGCTTCCTGCCCGCTAAGCGTGCGTTCTTTGGAACCAAGCGTGATGTGCAACGCGTAACTCACCGTCCCATCCTTGGAAACAAAGGTGTCGAAAAGCTCCACTTCCCTAACCAGGGGATCGCTTTGCTTGATTATCTTTTCCAATTCAGCCGCTTTGAGAGATCCGCGCACCTCCAAAGACAGGTCGCGCCGTACATAAGGAAATTTGGGAGCTTCTTCATATTCCCTTTTTTGTCGTGCTGCTGCTTCGCGCCATTTGTCTATTTCCAATTCGCAAAGAGCCAAGCCTTCCGGAATATCCGCGGCGGCGGCGACAAAAGGATTGACTTCGCCGCAATACCCGAGCGGTTCATCCATTCCTTCCACTCTTATTTCGGCACTCCGCCCCTTGCGCCAAAAAGATTTCCATTGCCCCGCGGGCGCACCGTCCAGATCGGAAAGGTACCAATCCTTAATCCCCGCCGCTTCCAAAAGCGCCCCGCAGCTGTGCTTGATTGCAAAAAAGATCTGTCCGCTGCGCACATCCGCAGCAGGAAAACTTTCTTCAGGGATATCCCCGCTCAAAGCAAGCAGCAGCATTTCCTTTTCCTCTATTTCCCCTTGCGCATTGTACCGGTAAACCCTGCCCTCTTCAAAAGCACGTATCTGCCTTCGGTATTTAAGGTTTTCCCTGATCGCCTTGAGCATATTGGGAACCAGACTTGCTCTCATCAAAGAAAGTTCCGGACTTTGCGGGTTTTCAATTTCCACATGCGCTACTCCTTCCAATCCGCCCATATTGGCTTCCTTTGGGCCATAAAAAGCATAGTTGTACACTTCGGAAAATTTCTCACCGGCCGCCCAATGCTTGGCTTTGCGCACAAAAACACGGCGCTCATTAACCTGCGGCGAAGCAACGGAAACCAACGGGGCAGCCGGCCCTATCTTGTCATAACCGGCGATCCGGCCGATTTCCTCAATCAAATCTTCCGCGCTAACTACATCCAACCGAAAAGCAGGGACCTGGACTTTCAATTTTGCGCCGCCGGACATAACAACAAAGCCCAAGGAAGAAAGAATCCTTTTGGCCTCTTTTTCTTTCAAGACAATGCCCAAGAGTTTTTGGGCCTTTTCCATTTCCAAGGAAAGAAGAGGTGTTTTTTCCTTTTTTAACTTCTCCATAGCAACCCCCTCCAACTTCCCTCCGGCCGTGTGAGTTATAATTTCCACGCAACGCACCAACGCCTTTTCGGCAATGCTCGGCGATATTCCTTTTTCGAACCGGAGTGCCGCATCGGTGGCAAAACCGCTACGCATGCGGCTGCGCCTGATCGTGGCCCCATCAAAAGTGGCTGCCTCCAGCACGATATTTTCGGTTCTGTCACTAACGGCACTTTCTACTCCCCCCATGATACCGGCCAAGGCGATCGCTCCCTTGCTGTCCGCGATTACGATATCTTCCCCGGCGCATAGCGCAGCATCGACTCCGTCCAACAAGGAAATCCTCTCTCCTTCCTTGGCCAGACGCACCATTATTCCTCCGGAAAGCTTGTCGGCATCAAAAGCGTGCAGCGGATTGCCCAGTTCCAGCATCACGTAATTTGTCGCATCCACGACGTTGTTGATCGGTTTTATGCCGCAAGCCCTCAGTCTGCGAACAAGCCAATCCGGCGAAGGGCCGACTTTCACCCCTTCGATAAGCGCGCAGCTATAAAAAGGCGTTTTGGCGTTTTTGGCAACTGACACTTTTATCTTCTTGCTTTTTTGCGAAAGGGGCTTTATCTCGTCATAGGCATACTCCATTTTTGTGCCTTCAATGGCCGCTATTTCCCGCGCCATACCGACATGGCTGAGCGCATCATGCGCGCGGTTAGCCAAAACATCTATTTCCAAAACGATGTCTTCCAGACCCAGTTGCTTGGCCAAAGATTCACCCACTTTGGCTTTTCGATCCAAGATCATTATTCCGCTGTGATCCTCGCCCAACCCCAATTCGTCCTTCGCGCACAGCATCCCAAAAGAACGCACGCCGCGGATTTCAGCTTCCTTTATCTCTAATCCGCCGGGAAGCTTGGCACCCACCAAAGCCAGCGGCACCTTATCGCCCACCGCTATATTATGCGCGCCGCACACGACCGTAAGCGAATCGCGCCTTTTTTGCTCGCTTCCCCAAAAAGAAAATTTTCCAGCATCGACTTGTACGACCTGCAACCTATCCGCATTCGGATGCTTTGCTATTTCCAATATCTCGCCCACCACCACGTTCTCCAAGGAAGCATCCTGCCTGGACATGCCCTCCACCTCAAAAGCATGCATCATGATACGCTCACCAAGTTCTTTGGCGGAAAGAGAGGTGTTTGTAAGCTCCTTGAGCCATTTATAGGAATATTTCATATTCGTTTTACAATCTGCGCAAGAAAAGAAAAGCGCAGCCGTTGCATTTATTAGAATTGTTCGGTAAACCTCAGATCTCCACTGTGGAAAAGACGGATGTCCGGGATGCGACTGCGCATCATCAAAAGCCTTTCCAAGCCGAACCCCCAGGCGAATCCTTGCCATTGTCCGCGCCTGTATCCGGCAGCGACAAACACTTCCTGGTTGACCATGCCGGCGCCGCCCACTTCCAGCCAGCCGGTATGCTTGCAAGAAGCGCATCCTCGCCCTCCGCAAACCGTACAGCTGATATCAAATTCAAAGCTCGGCTCCGTAAACGGAAAGAAGCTGGGACGCAACCTCACGGTCACATCCTGCCCAAAAAAACGCGAAAAAAACTCCTGCGCCACATGCTTGAAGTTGCCCACATTTATTTCTTTATCCACCATCAGCGCCTCGAACTGGTAAAAAGTATGTTCGTGTGTCGCATCCGTCGCCTCGTTACGAAAGCATTTCCCCGGAGCAATGATGCGCAGCGGCGGCTTATGGGTCTGCATATAACGCACCTGCACCGGCGAAGTGTGCGTGCGCAAAAGAATCCTTTCTCTCTTTTTCTCCGCTCTGAAATTTGGATTTTCGGATTTTATCCAAAAAGTATCCCATTTGTCGCGTGCCGGATGATCTTTGGGTATGTTGAGCGCGTCAAAATTGTGCCATTCCGTTTCTATGTCCGGACCATCCGCAACCGCAAAGCCCATCGCCCCGAAAATATCTTCAATTTCTTCCTGAATAAGCGTAAGTGGGTGCAGATGCCCTCTTTTGATTTTCTTGGCCGGGAGCGTCACGTCCAGATTTTTAGCTGCCGCACCCAACTGCAAGTTCCTGAGCTCTTCTTCCTTTCGGGCAAAGGCCGCCTCTATTTCCGCCCTCGCTTCGTTGGCTACCTTACCCGCCTCAAAACGCTCCTTTTCTTCCATATCTTTAAGGGAGCGGAGCAGCGCCGTCAGTTCACTTTTACGCCCGGCGTATTTTACCCGCGCACTTTCCAAATCAGCCAAAGATGAAGCTGCTGCCGCGGCGGCCAATGCCTTGCTTTTGAGATCGAAGATTTTTTGCTGCATAAACGTAAAAAAAGAAAAATATGCGCCGCTGCCAAACGGCGACGATACTGTAATACTACCAAGGCACCCCTTGATTTGCAACTGCCGTTTTTGAGCCAAGGAAAAGTCTTTTTCGCGCTTCTCTTGACTTTAAATTATTTTAGGTGTATAATTAGAGATTACGTCCCCTGGTTACCCAAGTTTTTTGACAAAAATGAAAGAGAGGAAGAACTCATGCTTTCCAAAACAGCGCTACTTACCCGCAAAGCGGAACATTGTCTCCATAAGCACTGGGAAAAAACGTGCGCTTGGTGGTCGGAAAAGCCTAATTCCAGGCAAATAATCTGGGCCCTTGCTTGCGCCTCAACCGCTTCCTTGTTGTTTTTATGGATTCATCATTTTTTGGCTTTCACGATTTTGCGCCTTTGGGCGGATGTGCTGATGCTCCTGCTGAGCATATCCGTAATGATGCTTTTCTTTTTGCTCATAACCAAAACTCTTCGCCTCAAAAGCGAAGTGGAAAAGGTTTCCGTGAAAGATCCCCTTACCGGGCTGTACAACCGCCGCTTCCTGGAAATGCAACGGGATGCGATAGAAGAGCAAGCTAGGCGTACCGGACTGCCTTACGGCGTAGCCATGATCGATGTCGACAACCTCAAACCCATCAACGACACTTTCGGCCACGCAAGCGGAGACCGGTTGCTTAAGGAAGTAGCCGCGCTCATCAAAGGAACTATCCGTAAAAACGACCAAGCCTTTCGCCTGGGCGGGGACGAATTCATGATCATCTGTTTTTTTGGGAAAGACGAATCGTCCGACTCCTTCGAAGACAGGCTGCGCGAATCCCTGGGCAGATTTCCCTTCCGCGAACAAGGAGTGGACGTCGTGGCCTCCGCCTCTTTGGGAGTCGCCATCTGTGTGGATGCGCGAAAAAATTCGCTTGAAAGCGTCATCCATGTAGCGGACATGAACATGTACCGCGAAAAAGCGGCGCGTAAACGCTGAGCCCACCGAATACAAAAGGGAGCTGGAAAATATCCAACTCCCTTTTTCCTTTTCAACCTCCCTACAAAAGGCCCAGTCTTTTTTTGGCTTCGAATACCTGGTGGCGGTTCATCTGCCCGCTTTTTTCCATTTGTTCAAGCATTTCCACTATTTGTTTCTTGTTCTTTTGGATGTTGTCTGGCGAAAGCATCTTGCGCATCAGCGCTTCGCGCTCGCTTGGATTCATCTTCATGATCTTTTTGTACGCGATGCGCTGGAGCATCCCCATATTCTGAGGATCCAGGGGATTTGCGGCAGAGCTTTCCTTTTTTTTCTTAAACTTGTCCAAAATTCCCATATCTTATAGAAAAATTCGAATCTTCCTGCCTTGCCAAGATGGCCAAGGAAAGCGGCGGTTCGAAATTTTTAATTATTTGTTATGCTTTTTTGCCATCCAGTCCCGACTTGTCACCAAAAGCGAAGAAGCGATAAAGATGGACGAATAAGTGCCGAACGTGATGCCGATAAGCAATGCCAACGAGAAGTCCCGGATCGATTCGCCGCCGAAAAGATAGATGGCCAGCAGCGTGATAATCACCGTGAGCGAAGTGTTGATCGAGCGCACGATCGTTTCATTGAGACTGCGATTAACCGTGGCGGCAAAAGTCTTTTCCGGCGAGCGCAACAGATTTTCGCGCGTACGGTCGTATACCACGATCGTGTCATGTACCGAAAATCCCAAAATGGTAAGGAGCGCGGCCACAAACGGAATGCCCACTTCCACCGAATAAAAATGGCCCAGCGCAGCGAATGCGCCGACCGTGATAAGGATGTCGTGTACCAGTGCCACTACCGCCAATGCGCCATATTGCCAAGAAGGCACGGGACGCGACACTTTGCGAAAAGCCCAGGCAATATACGCCATAATTGCCGCAACTGCCCAAAAAATCGCCAACAAAGAATTGCGCTTCAATTCGCCCGAAACGGTCGAATTGATGAAATCCACCCTGAGTCGTACCGCGTCTGTCCATTTGGCGGAAATTGCTTGCCAGGCTTTCTCGTTAACCGCGTCATCTTCGCTGGCATAGCGCAAAAGGGCGCTGCCGTCACCGGAAGCCTGGATGGTAAGACTTTGCAAATTTTCTCCTTGCAAAACCTCGCTTATTTCCGTATTTTGCGGCACGCCGGACGGGAAACGCACTTCCATAAGCGTTCCTCCGGAAAAGTCGATGCCGAACTTAAGACCCCAGGTGGCAACGCTTAGGATAGCCGCTGCGGTAATAACGAGGGAAAAGGCATAGGCGTAGCGCCTTTTGGAAACTATATCTATCATATTTTTTACTTTTTTTCGGTCTTATTTTCAATATATCCTCCTTTTGCCACATGCATAAACACCCAGGGATGTTTATCCGCCCAATCTCCGGAAATAAAGCGAAGGATGGTGCGACTCACCACTACCGCCGTAAACATGGACACCACCACGCCCAAAAAGAGCGTGGCCGCAAATCCTTTGACAAATCCCGTACCCATGCCGTAAAGAATGGCTGCCGTGATAAGTGAAGAAACGTTACCATCTCTGATCGATGTCCAGGCGCGCACAAATCCTTCCTCCAGCGCTGCGCGCGAAGATCTTCCGCGCCTGAGCTCTTCCTTGGTTCGCTCAAAGATGAGAATGTTGGCATCCACCGCCATCCCGATAGACAAAATGAAACCGGCAATGCCCGAAAGAGTCAACGTGATGCCCGGAAAAATCTTGAAGATGGAAATCATCAGCGCCGTGTAAATGACAAGCGCCAAAGAAGCGGCCAGGCCTAAAAAGCGGTAATAGACGACCATGAAAAAGATCACCGTGCCCAGACCAATCGCGCCCGCTTTCAAGCTTTGCCGCAAAGAAGCTTCCCCCAAGGAAGCTTCGATGCTGCTTTGGCTGACCAAAGTCAAGGGCACCGGCAAAGCTCCCTGGTTGAGATTCTTGGCCAATTCCTTAGCTTCAGTCACGGTAAAGCTCCCGGTAATGACGGCTTCGCCGTTGGTTATTTCTGTCTGCACGGTGGGGCTGGAAAGGAGTTCGCCGTCCAAAAAGATCGCCAACGGCTTACCGATATTATTCTTGGTAAGCTCCGCGAACATCTTCGTTCCTTCGTCGTCAAATTTTAAAGAAATTTGCGGCTCACTTATGCCTTGGCTGGCAAAAACCACCGTCGCACTCTTCAGGTTTCTGCCCGTAAGGCCGGTATCGACGAATTTGAATTCACTGTATTGTTCGGGCGACTGCTTGGCAAACAAGATATGCCTGGCACGCACTTCCTTTTCCTCTCCTTCGCCGCGCGATTCTTCGAATTTGATAATGTGCCAGCCAAATTGGGTTTCCACCAATTGACCATAGACCTCCCCGGCTTTGAGGTTTTTGCCAAAAAGGACTTCGTCAAATTCCGGAACAAATGTTCCTTTTTTAACGAAATCCAGATCCCCGCCTTTTTCCTTGGTTCCCGGATCTTGACTCAACTCTTTGGCCAAAGCCGCAAAATCCTGCCCGGCCAAAGCTTTTTTGAGCGTTTCTTCAGCTTGGGACTTGGCCTCCTCGTTGAGATTATCAAACATCTCCTTTATTTCCGCACTCGGCTCCCCTTCCTGTTTGAATTCCAACAAAGGCGTTTCTTTTATTTTTTGCTTGGCTTGTTCTATATCCTTTATTCCCGGAAGTTCCACAATGATGCGGTAATCATCGCCGCGGCGCGCTGCCTGCACCAATGGTTCACCCACCCCGAACGCATTGACGCGCCTTTCGATCACGTCCTGCGCCCCGCTCAAAGATTCGGAAATTTTGTCCGCCTCTATCTTACTCACGTCCGCTTGGTATTCCAGGTGGATTCCTCCTTGCAAATCCAAACCCAAACTGAGTTTCAGCTTGGCAAGGGAATTATGAAGATATGGCACCCCCCGAACAGCTTCCGGGTAAGAAACCAAAGCGCTGGCCGCAAAAAGTAGCATGACCAGGGCGAATTTGAGACGCAATTTTGATTTGGTATTCATAGGATGCATTATAGAATGAGGCGGCAAATAAGGCAAATAAAAGAAGCGGGACAAATTTTATCCCGCTTTTTCCAAAAACTCAGGTCAACGCAGTCTTTTTCGGATAACCGCCCAATTCGGCTTCCCCGACAAGTTTGGCAAAGATTGCCTTACTCAGCTCCTCGGCACGCCCCGTTAGGGCCAGATAAGAAACGCAGCCGCGCCGCAGACTTCTAAGCAATTCTTTTCGACCACGACAAACGGCTTTGAAACTGGCCAATTCCTGATAAGAAAGCCGGTATTCTTTTTGCCACAACCCCTTTTCTATTTTTTCGTAAAGGACAAGCAATTCACAAACAAGACCGTATTGCTCCGTCAGTTTTTCCAAATAAAGGCCTACCCGCGCCGCCTTGGACCAAGGGAAAAAATCGATAAATGGGCCCAAGAAAAAAACTTTGCTCTTGGCCTGCGCCAATTCCCCCTTGGCGAAAGAAATTTTCTCTTCCAGATGCGCTTTGAGGTCCTCGAAATCACCCCTGAGTCTTAGAAAAAGCTTTCCCCAAAAACAAAGATTCTCCATACATCCTCCCTTGTATGCGCCTTTCGGGCAAAAATAAGCGCCATCGCCAAGCGATATCGCTTCAAATCCCATTGTTTGTTCAAAAACAAGAACTGCTTCCAGTATACCTGGGCTAAAATTACACGCAAGCTTACCCGCTTTATTTAACCAAAAACTTCCAGCGACTTTCCAGATCTCGCTCGATCTGCACTAGATCTTCCTCGTCCCGAAAAAAACCGTAGCCGCGTTTTTCTTCGATCAATCCGCGCACCATATCCCGGTAAGCATCGAAATCCTCTATTCCTTCCTCCTCCACTTTTTCTTTAAGCTCGCGAAAAAGCTGCTGAGAAGAGTATTCCGCTCCTGAATATTGTATGTTTTCCATATATTTTTTTGGGAAAATACTCCACCTTGGAAATACCCCCAAAAATTACCGCTTCTTATGCGGTAATACATCCGAAAAAAAACCCTCTTTCCCTTTCCGAGAAATGAAAAGATGTGCTTTTTGAAGAATGCGCCGCGTTCCCTTGGCGCGGACCTTTTGGAGCGCTTGCTCTATGTTGCTCCAGGAATAAGCTGAATTTTCGTGATCAAGTGTGACCTTTTCGGTATCCGTGACAGTGAGGTAATAAACAGCTTTTTTGCCTATGAATATGCCGCGTCCTTCCTCCCGCCGTTCCTTCAATTCGTTTCCCTTGGCGCGATAAGCATAAAAACTGCTCTTCCTGAAACCCAAAGCTCTCTCGATATCCCTCAGGCCGGTTTCTTCTTGCACCTCGCGTTGAAGCGTGTCTTCTTCCTTTTCTCCTTTTTCCATGTGGCCCTTGGGCAAATCCCATTGACCGCTGCGATATTTGAGCAGCAAATAAAGAGGTGTTTCATTTTCGAACCTCACAATGACAGCACCCACTGATTTTTCGAAGGAAATAAACTTCATAAGGACATCATAACATGAAGATGCATCCCGTCCCAGGATGCATCTTTGCACAACTTACAAGCTATTTCGCTTTGGTAGTGGCGCTGCGCGATTCGGAATAAGAGCTATAACCGCTGTCTCCCGAAGCTTTTTTGATCTTAACCTTGAACGAGTATTTCACTCCCGGCTTCAAGTCGTCGATCACCAGCTTCTTGCGCCCTTCGTCTTCGCTAAGCGTCTTACGGTAAGTACGCGTTTCCACCATGCCGGTGGAATTGTCACGAATCCTTACCTTTATGACAACCCTTTCATCCTCCCGCTCCTCGTACTTAAGAGGAAGCGTTATGCTCGTGGTCGTCCGCTTAGTTATCTCCTTAATCTTCGGCTTGGACGCAAGTGCTCCAGAAAACGGAGCCAACAATATCGTCATCGCAAAAGCTGAAACCAATCCCGCCAAAGCGACTTTTCTACTTATGCTACGCATAAAATTATGTCGCTTTAGGAAATAAAGTCTTTTCCAGGCCGGATACCGACCTTTGTTTTAATACCCGGACCGAGAAAACGGTTGCAAATGGGCAACTTTTTCTTTCCTTTCCCTTTTGTCCCCTTGCCCCCAAAGACCCAAGGAATTCCTTTCTTTTCGTTCGTCAGTTATTACAACTGAGAAGCTTTTTTATTTTCCTCAAAACGCCAAAAGCGACGAAAAGTCGCTTTTTTAAAAACAAACCTCTTGCCGACCCCTTTCCTGGCCGCAACAATTAAAAAACCTTCTCACTTCCCGCAGCACTTTTTGAATTTCTTGTCGCTGCCGCACGGACAAGGATCGTTGCGGCGTCGTTTCGCTCCTTAAAACCTTGCGGTTTTAATATTTCCACCCCGGGAAAACCCAGGTTTTCCCGACCCCTTTCCTGGCCGCAACAATTAAAAAACCTTCTTACTTCCCGCAGCACTTTTTGAATTTCTTGTCGCTGCCGCACGGACAAGGATCGTTGCGGCCTACTGTAGAAGTATTTTTTTGGGGAAGCGTGGCTCCTTTTTGCGGGGAGACCGCAAATTGCCCCACCTCCTCGTCCGCGCCGCTGTAGCGCAACCCTTCGGGCACCTTTGTTTCCTTGGCCGGCGTTTCCACGCTCACTTGACTGATATGGAAAATGGTGCGCAGCACCGTGGTGCGGATGTTTTCTACCAGATGGGAAAAGAGGTTGAAAGCTTCCCGCTTGTACTCAATAAGCGGATCGCGTTGACCATAACCTCTAAGCCCTATTCCTTGCCTCAAATAATCTATTTCATCCAAATGATTCATCCAGAGCGTATCTATCGTTTGCAGCAAAATGCTTTTTTCCACCGAGCGCATCAGTTCCGCTCCGAGCGCGCTTTCCTTGGCTATATAAGCTTCCTTGGCTGCCTGGATAACCTCCCCCGTAAGCGCGGTCGCTTTTTCGGAATCATTTTTGGATCTGTCTTCCCCGATCGCCTTAAGTTTGACTCTTATCTCCTCCGAAATTGCAAACACTGCCGCCGCATCCGCCGCAACACCCTCCGTGTCCCAAAAAGTTCCCTCCCCCCCGGCAATACGTGCCGAAACCATCCGCTCTGCCGCTTCTTCCGTGTATTTAAGTATGTCCTGCTTCACCTCTTTCTTTTCCAGCGCTTCGCGACGCTTCCGGTATATCACTTCGCGCTGCTTATTCATCACGTCGTCATACTCCAGAACATGTTTGCGCATATCGAAGTTATACCCTTCGATTTTGGTCTGGGCGCTTTCGATTGTTTTGGAAATGAGCGCGTTTTGAATCGGTTGATCTTCCGGAAGACCCAGTTTATCCATCATCCCCTTGAGTCGGTCTCCGCCGAAACGCCGCATCAACTCATCTTCCAGGGAAACATAGAACTGGCTCACCCCCGGATCTCCTTGGCGTCCGGCGCGACCGCGCAACTGATTATCGATGCGCCGCGCTTCATGTCTTTCCGTACCGATAATAAAAAGCCCGCCTTTTTCACGCACACCCTCCCCTAATTTTATGTCCGTTCCGCGCCCCGCCATATTGGTGGCGATAGTCACCGCCCCCATTCTTCCAGCGTCAGCCACGATTGCTGCTTCCCTTTCGTGCTGCTTGGCGTTGAGCACTTCGTGCCTTACTCCTTCCTTTTTGAGCAATGCGCTCAAATATTCGGATTTCTCGATGGCGATAGTACCGACCAATACCGGCTGCCCTTTGGCATGCACCTCTTTTATTCTTTCCACAATAGCGGCAAACTTCCCTTTTTCCGTTTTATAAACCACATCTCCCAAATCCTTGCGGACAAGTGATTTATTGGTGGGTATCTCCAAGACATCCAGTTTGTACACTTTGGAAAATTCTTCCGCACTGGTGGAAGCCGTTCCGGTCATGCCGGCAAGCTTTTCATACATGCGAAAATAATTTTGGAAAGTGATTGTGGCCAAAGTGCGGGATTCTTTTTGCACCTCCACTCCTTCCTTGGCCTCGATCGCCTGATGCAAGCCGTCGCTGTAACGCCTGCCCGGCATAAGCCGCCCCGTAAAGTCATCCACGATAATCACCTCTCCATCTTTCACTACATAATCGCGATCCAGCTTATAAAGCGCGTGTGCACGGAGTGATTGCTCCAGATGATGCACATAGTTGATCTTTCCGGGATCGTAAATATTGCCCATGCCTAAGGCATTTTCCACCTTGGCTATTCCGGATTCAGTAAGAACCGCCGCACGCATTTTTTCGTCCACTTCGTAATCAACCCCTTCCTTAAGGAGAGGCACGATTCCGGCAAAACGCTGGTAGAGTTTGGTCGACTCGCTGTCCGGCGCCGAAATAATGAGCGGCGTGCGCGCTTCATCGATCAAGATGGAGTCCACTTCGTCCACGATTGCGAAATTAAGGGGGCGCTGCACCATCTGGGCAAGCGATTGCGCCATGTTGTCGCGCAGATAATCAAATCCGAACTCATTATTGGTACCGTAAGTTATATCCGCTTCGTAAGCTTGCCTGCGTGAAACGGGAGTAAGATTTTCCATTTCCACCGTAACCTCGTCCGCATCCCGCACTTTGGGCTGAAAAAGATAGGAAGCATCATGCATTATGCAAGCCGTCGTAAGGCCCAAAAAATGATAAATTGATCCCATCCAGTTGCAGTCACGCCTGGCCAGATAATCATTGACCGTCACCACATGTACTCCCTTGCCGCTCAAAGCATTCAGATAAATAGGCAACGTGGAGGTAAGGGTTTTTCCTTCCCCTGTTTTCATTTCCGCTATTTTGCCTTGGTGCAAAACAATTCCTCCGATCAACTGCACTTCGTAATGACGCTCGCCGATGACCCGCTCCGCCGCCTCACGCACCACCGCAAAAGCTTCCGGCAAAATATCTTCCAGCGTTTCTCCTTTGGCCAGTCTTTGGCGAAACTCCCCTGTCTTGGCGGCAAGCTCTTCGTCCGAAAGACGTCTTGTCGCTTCTTCCAGCGAGTTTATTTTGCCCGCCAAGGGGCGCAATTTGGCTATCTCCCTTTCGTTTGAACCGAAAATATTGCTCAAAAATCCCATAAGTTCTCTTTTTTAACATATTTTTCCACTCGCTCGAATATACCATTCCCGCAAGACCGCGTCAAAACCCCAAGCGCTCCGCACCTCATATCTGGTGCTTGGCATCTTACATCCTCGAACTTGAAACTTAAAGCTCGCGACCAAACCCGCCAGCTCGCTAAAGCATTGACCGTTTAATGTGCAACTTTTTTAACTTTTAACTTTTGCCTTTTACCTTTTCACCCGCCTATTCCCACCCGCTCATCAGGATGCCCAAATCCTTGGTATTAACTATGCCGTCGCTGTTTTTGTCCGAAGCGGCGTTGGCAGTGAGCCAAGCAGCAATAAACTGAAGAAAGTCAAAGATGTCATAAGATGCCCCCTGGGAAGAACCGAAAGTTATCGGATAGCCGCTTGCATTGGCGGAGCCATTGGCGTCTACCACGTAAAGATAGGCAGAAGAGCCATCGGAAAAAGATCCTTGGTTGACACTTATCTCCAGTGCCGTATCCGCCCATTGGTTTTGGGGTAGTTGGATTTCACAATGACTACTTGCTGCTTTGGTCGAGCTTTCGCATATCTCCACCCTGGCCAAAGTGTTATCCACGTATATTTCTCCAAAATCTACCGTTGCCGCATCGGGGCTATAATCAAATTCCGGCATCCAGCCTAGGGCGCCTATGCCGTTGATGCTGGCAAGATTTCCCTCCGAAGCTCCTCCGCTCATACAATCGACTTTGCCCGAATAACAATCTAAAAATTCCTCGTTATTTACAGAAAGTCTTATTCTGGGATGATAAGGTAAAGATCCGTTATCTAAAATCTTTTCCATCCTGTTCCAAGCGCCTCTGTTTATAAATGATTCGTGCCAGGCGCCAAACCTGTACCCTTGGGAAAAATCATAACCGGTAGTGTGCTCCGGCGACCAAATAATGGAAGCAATTTCCCATTGTCCTGTTGGCGTAAATCTTGTAAATTTATTTTGCGAATTATCCAGGGTACCATTTGCACTCACCCAATTCCACCAAGTAACATACATGCTCTTATTATTCGCTTCAGGAAAAACTTCTCCTCCCACGGCCGCCCATTCATGTGCCGCGTCAATATTTGAATTTGGATTGTTGCTGTATTTTGCAGTCCATTTTCCCCTGGGGTTTATGGTTTTATAATAGGGGGATTCTCCGGCATAACCTTCGTTCCAAGGATAACTTGCCCCGACAGGAATCCTATTTCCGTTTGACAAGCCAGCATACATGCCGTCTACCGGGTCCCACTTGAGAGGAGCTACCGGATTTTTTATTCCAAATCCATTCCCCGAAATTGTCACGCTCTGTCCATGCCGCAAGGCATTGCTCACGCTTGAAATGCTTGGCGCGGCAAAAGCAGTCTGCGCGGCAAAAAAAGACCCTACTGATATAGCCAAACATATTTTATTACGTAACTCGTTACGTAATAAGTTACGTAATTTCTTTTTCTTCATTTCTATATGCATGTCGTATTGATTATTTCGTATTTCCTTTCTGCAACTCTCTACTTGTATCTTGTACTTTTCACCTTTTAACTTTTTAACTTTTAACTTTTCGCCCGCCTATTCCCACCCGCTCATCAGGATGCCCAAATCCTTGGTATTAACTATGCCGTCGCTGTTTTTGTCCGAAGCGGCGTTGGCAGTGAGCCAATTCACCACTAGTTGCAAAAAGTCAGAAACAGAATAAGTCTGCGGCTGCGCTTGGCTGCCAATGGTAATTGGATATCCCTGACTTACGGAATTGTTCTGATCCGTCACAAAAAGATAAGCTGTCGCACCGTTGCTGAAGCTGCCTTGATTGACCGTGAAAGATACCTGGGAACTGTTCCATGCGCTCGGTATCTGGATTTCGCGATGCGTACAGTCCGCATAAACCGGCGCATTTCCTATCTCCACCCGCGCCCATGTCCGATCTATATACAAATCGTCTATGTACGCATCCGCGCCGGTATTGGCCGGCATGGAAATAGGATCACCCGGATCTTCATCAGTCGCCCAATAATGTCCGATGCGTATTTCCGTGGGCAGGACATTGCGCAAACGGAATACAACGGTATTGGAAAAGGGAGTTGAAGGACGCGAATTTACATAGCGATACATGACCCCGTCGCCCACGCCGGGAGTCGACGTCTTGTAAATGACTTGCTCATGCTTCCAGGTGCCATACATGCGATCCTCGTCATTCCAAAGCTCCACGCCCGGTGGCTGCGTCGGATACGCATCATCCCAAATCGCAAAAAGCCCCCCATTTCCGGGCCTGAATATGCCCGGATTCATTTGCAAAGTTATGTCATTGGTCCACACCCGCCAGGGTTTGTAATTGCGCCCATTTGTCCCGCTGCTATCCAACGGCGTCAAGCGATACCAATAATCCAAATACAGTAACGGATAGCCGTTATCGTAATCATTGACACAAAGCGAAACGTTTTCCGTGGCAGGACGAAAGGAATGCTTGCTGGAAATTGAATGACCCGAAGATCCGCGTGAAACTTCGGAAGAATAGCGCGCCAGATCGGATCCCGTTCCGCCACTCCAGCCGGTAACCAACTGGCCGGAAGCTCCTTGTTCAAAATTATCCCAGCGATAAGGAGCGGCGCTGCTCTTTGTTCCGAAATTGCTTCCCGAAACGGTGATTGTCTGCCCTTGCTGGACAGTGCCTTGCAAAGAAGAGATGCTTGGCGCAGCATGAGCCACATTCATCCCCCAAAAGATTGCGCTCAGCGCACCCAAAAGCGTTCCGCCATATAACAAGCCGGGTAATTTATTTTTTCTCGCTCCTGTTGCCATAAAAATAGTTGTAGTAGGGGACATATATCTTTTTATTTGCACCTTGCCCCTTATCTTTTCTATTATACCACCTCTCCTTGTTTGACCCAAAAAAAGAAAGGGGCTGCCCGCTCAGGCAGCCCCCCTCACCACACCTTTTTAGAAACGCGCATTCTCGTCAATGACGGTTTTCTTTTTTATGGATCTTCCGCCTCTTTTTTGCAGCGTAAGCAACTTATCCTTAAGATGGGCTATTTGGTCTTGAATTTCATCCACCACCAGATCGGTTGAACCCTCGATGCTTTCCGTCGTATTTTCGGCACGGAACAAGTCGCGCGGCGTCCTGACCATTACTTCCACCCGGAACTTGCCTTTTTTATCCACGCCTATCTCCACTTCGGTTTGTAATATGTTTTCCGTCATCTTGCCTATGGATTCGAGCCTCTTGCTTACGTACTCCCGCGTTCGCTCATCCACTTCCACCCCCTTGAACAAAAATCTCATGTTGCTCGTTGCTCCGTTTGGCATATGTTTGTCTTTAAGGAATTACCGGACCATTTTAACATAATACAACTTTGAAAGCCAAAAATTCTTTTTTTCTCAAAATCCCAAATAACTGACCTCTTCCTGCAGCTGTACGCCGAATTTGTCGCGCACCTGTTGTTTTACGAAACTGGAAAGCATAGCCACATCGCTGGCAGTCGCATCTTGAAAATTTATGATGTAATTGGCATGGTCCTTGCTCACCATCGCTCCGCCTATCCTTTTGCCCCCGAGGCCAGCCTTGTCCACAAACCACCCGGCTGGCAACCGCTCATCCTTGGGCTCCTTTCCTTGATCCAAAGAAAATTCCTGCCTGAGATTTTCATCTTCCACTATCGGGTTCATAAAAAAGGAACCGGCGCTGCGCATCCCGTGCAGTCCTCTTTCGGCTCTTTGCTTAACTATGCCAGCTGTCTTTTCCTGCACCTCTTTGGCCTCGCTTGCAGTCAAAACAAATTTCGCTCCCGTTATTATCTTACCCGCATCCCCTTTGAAAACGCTGCTGCGATAAGCGAACGCGCAGCTCTCTTTTGGAAGTTCTCTTATGGTTTTTTGCTGCAGATCATAAAAAGTCACGGCTTCAAGCTTATCGGCAGTTTGAGCACCAAACGCTCCGGCATTGCCCCTTACCGCCCCGCCCAGACTACCCGGAATGCCGGCAAGCCCCTCCATCCCGCCAAGACCGCTCTCGGCAGCCATATTGACTACTTTTATAAGCGGAGCTCCGGCATCTGCAAAAATGGTGTGGCCTTCTACGCTTATCTTATTCATCTTCATGCGAACAACTAACCCCTTCACCCCGACGTCATTTACCAATACATTGCTGCATCCGCCCAAAACTACCAAGGGAACCCTCTTATCTTCGGCCCAACGCACCGCTTCTTCCAAATCTTCCACATCCCAAATGGTGCAATAAAACTCAGCCCTGCCTCCTATCCTGAAGGAAGTCATCGGTCCCAAGGGAATATTTTCTTCTATTTTTAGCATATTTTTATCGTTATTATTTACGGAGAAAATTCTTTTCCGTTAGCTTTACGCGCCTCTTCGTAAAGGAAAACTGCTACCGTAACTCCCCCGGCAAACAGCCATTCCCTCGGTCCGATAGGATAAAGCCCCAAAAGGCCAGAAATCTGCGGCACGTAAATGAATGCTGCCAAAATACCAACCGAAGCACAGATGGCATATATGGCGGCACGGTTGGAAAAAAATCCGAGTTTAAAAACAGAAATTGTTTCGCTGCGCGCCGCCAAAAGATTGGCCATCTGGCTAAGCGCCAAGACCGCGTAAGCTGCCGTGGTGGACTTAGCATAAAGTACGCTTGAGACATCTATTTCCTTTCCGAATTCCCAGCCTCCTGCAAGCATGGTAACCAAAAAAGCGGCTATTGCCCCGGTGGCCATAAGCAAGCCAACCCGCATCAACCGCCAAAATCCCGCGGCTGTGAGCACTTTAGCTGCCGGCACAAAAGGCCTTCGACGCATAATGCCGGGCTCAGGTTTTTCCGCACTCAGTGAAAAAGAAGGAAAAATATCCGTTCCCAAATCGATTGCCAATATTTGCACCGCGGTTATCGGAGCCGGAAGCCCCAAAAGCACTCCCATAACGACTGTCAGAAATTCACTGGCATTGGAAGTGAACACATAATAAACAAATTTTCGAAGATTTTGGTAAATGGTGCGTCCCTCTCGCACCACCCGCACAATGGAAGCAAAATTATCATCCAAAAGAATCATGTCCGCGGCTTCCTTGGCCACGTCGCTGCCTATTTTGCCCATAGCGATCCCTATGCTTGCTTTTTTAAGCGCCGGCGCATCATTGACCCCGTCCCCCGTCATGGCGATAACCGCACCGCTTGTCGTAAGGATGCGAGCTATCCTTAGCTTCTGCTCAGGAGCGATCCGCGCAAAAACCACCTCTTTGCTGCACAGCACCCCCAAAAGCTCTTCGTCGGAAATGTTATCCAGCTGCTTGCCGCTTATGATCTGGTAATTTCCCGGACTTATCATGCCCACCGCACGCGCAATCGCTTCAGCCGTTTTTTCATAATCGCCCGTTATCATGATCACTTTTATCCCCCCGCTTCTGCATTCTTCTACCGCCTTGCCCACATCCGCGCGGGGCGAATCAATCATCCCCGCCACACCCAGCCATGTAAGGCCTTTTTCCGCCTCCTCTTCCCATTCCGCCTTCCCAACACAATTTAGCTCCCGCTCAGCCAGGGCTAACACGCGCAACGCTTGCGAAGAATAGCGATCGTAATTTCTTTTTAGCCTTTCTTTATCCTCGGGCGTTATGATCCTCGGCTTATTTCCTGCAAAAATGTGCGTACATCTTTCTATAAGAACATCCGGCGAGCCTTTGACGTAAGAAAATGCCTTACCGGAAGAATCCTCTTTGAAAATCACGCTCATGCGCATTCTTTCCGAAGAAAACGGCACCATTCCCACTTTGGAAAAACCTTCCTGGAAATAATTTTCGCCTGGGGCGTATTTGCGCGAAGCCACAACCAGAGCTCCTTCCGTGGGATCGCCGGTTATTTGCCAAGATCCTTCTGCTTGCCCGAGAGTCGCTTCACTGCATAGCGCACTCACGCGCATGCATTTGCTTATTGCCAAAAAATTCTTAGGATCGATTTTTCTGCCGAATTGCCAAAAATCCCCTTTTATATCGTAACCTTCGCCGGTCAAAGAAAACTCTCCTTCGGCCGTACTTAAAACCGTCACCATGAGCTCGTTGCGCGTGATCGTTCCGGTTTTATCCGTGCAAATGACCGACACGGAAGAAAGGGTTTCCACCGCGTTCAATTTCTTGGCCAAGACATTGCTTTTGAGCAGACGCCGCATCCCCAAAGAAAGCGCGACCGATACGGCCGCCGGCAAGCCTTCCGGAACAACCGAAACCGACAGAGCCAAGGCAAACAAAAAAGTTTCATACCAACCGATTCCTTGCGAAATGCCGGCCACCAAGACCAAGACAGCAATCAGCAGTGAAAGCACGGTGACGTCTTTTCCCAAAACGCGCATCTGTTTTTGCAGTGGCGTTTCTTCTTCTTCCACCTTGGCCACCATGTCCGCAATTTTGCCCAACTCCGTTCCCATGCCGGTAGCAGTCACCAACATCACGGCCTCTCCGCGCGTAAGAGAAGTCCCCATATGCAACATATTGCCGCGTTCGGCCACTGCTTCCTCCTTTTCGCTTCCTTTTTTGCGCACCTCTTTGCGTTTTGGCTTGGATTCCCCCGTGAATACGAATTCATTGGCATAAACTTCATATCCTTCTATAAGCAGACCGTCCGCAGGCACACTGTCGCCGGCGCTCAACATAACGATATCTCCCGCAACCAAAAGGCTGCTGTCTATTTCTCGCCGTACTCCGCTTCGCTTAACTACCGCCCTATCGGCCGAAAGTTTACGAATACTTTCGAGTGTCCGCTCAGCCTTGTATTCCTGAAAAAAACCGATGAGCGCGTTAACCAGCACTATGCAAATAATGATACCGAAGTCCCTTTTTTCCCCAAAAATAAGAGCCAGCAGCGCTGCCACCAAAAGTATCCACACCAGCGCGCTGTTGAACTGTCCCCCGAATATCTTGGCAACAGAAAAACCTTTTTTGCTTTTGAGGATATTGCGTCCGTTTTTTTTGAGTCGCAAAGCGGCTTCACCGTCCGAAAGACCTTCCGGAAAAGATTTCAGCTCGACAAAAGCTTCCTCGATGCCCAGCAAGTATTGTTTCTTTTCCATTTTTTTGGTTTTTAGTTCGAAAGATTCCTTGTTGAAGAAAATAAAATCAGCCAAAGTTAATCTTTCAGCTTGTGAGAAATTTCCCACACATTTCCCGCCCCCATCGTGATAAGAACATCTCCTTCGCCCAAGATTTTCTCCAAAACCTCTACGGTCTCGAGCACCGTTGGAACATGTTCGGCCTTGTTGGGGATAAACCTGTTAATCAAGCGCACCAAATCCTGCGAAGAAACCCCTCCTTGGGTTTCGCGCGCGCTACCGTAAATGTCCAACACATAAACCAAATCCGCATCGTCAAAACTCTGGGCAAATTCTTCCAAGAGAGCTTTGGTGCGCGTGAAAGTGTGCGGATGGAAAACCACCACGATACGCTTTTTCTCGAACATGGCGCGTGCGCCGGCTAACGTCGCTCTTATTTCTTCCGGATGATGGGCGAAATCATCAATCAAAATACTCCCCTTTCTTTTGCCCACATATTCAAAGCGCCGCGCCGTCCCCGCAAAAACGCTTATCGCCAATCGCACCTTTTCCATATCAAGTCCCATGTGGTGGCACACGGCAATCGCCGCGGCAGCATTGAGCACGTTGTGCTTTCCGGAAAGTTTCGTTTCAAAAAAACCCAAGCTATCCTCTTGGCAAACCACCTCAAAAACCTGCTTGGCTCCGACACCTTCCGCGGGATCTTTTTCCAATCTGTGCCCTTTGATGCTATAGCCGTTATCCTCTCCGAAACCGTACGTAAGCACTTTGCAGGAAGCATCTTCGGCCACCTCCTGCGTATCCACGCTATCTCCCCACACCGCCAAAAATCCGGCTTTGGGGATGCGTGATACGAAGCGTTTAAAGGTTTCCTTGTATGAAGCAAAGTTCTTAAAAAAATCCGGATGATCCCAGTCCGCGCTGGTCAATACCGCGCCCCAAGGGGCATAAAAACGCAATTTATCTTGATATTCATCAGCTTCGATCAACATATATTCCCCTTTTCCGATGCGGGCATTTCCATTCCATTGCGGCACCGCGCTTCCCACGATAACCGTCGGATCTGCTCCTGCCATTTCCAAAGCTGTCCCCAGCAACGCCGTCGTCGTGGTTTTGCCGTGCGTTCCGCAAACCGCAAGACCAACCTTGGTAGAAAGTATTTCACCCAAAGCTTCCGGATAGCTGAGCAGCCGCATGCCGCGTGCCTTGGCTGCACGCATTTCAGCATTGTTTTCTTCATTGTAAGCGGTCGAATAAATAACCGCATCCACATCTGGCGGAATATTTTCAGGCGCGAAATGCTCCACAAAAGGTATCCCCGCCGCACTCAATATCGCGTCCGTGGTAAATTTTTCTTCCGTATCGGATCCGGTTATCCTTATGCCCTGCGCCCCCAAAAACTGCGCCAAAGCTGTCGTCCCTTGTCCTTTGATTCCTATGATGTGCACGTTCCTTGCGCTCTTTAAATCCATATTGGTTACAAAGTTAACTCGATTATTCCGTTGGCGATTATATCCGCTGCCGCTTGATTATAAAAAGCGCGGATATTGCGTGAAAGCGCTCTATTTAAATCATCATCTCCCAAAACCTCTCCTATTTTTTGCAAAAGCAGATTCTGTCCCAAATTGTTTTCATCGATGACTATCGCCGCGCCCTGCGTAGAAAGCGCATGCGCGTTAAGGCGCTGATGATCATTGGCTGCCCCTTCCAAAGGAATGAGGATGAGCGGCTTGCCCACTGCCGCGCTTTCGGCTATGGCCGTGGCTCCAGCACGGCTAACAATTGCATCTGCAAGCGCATAAGCATCGCGTAACATCGCTTCATCCAAAAAAGCAACCGGATAGTAACCCTCCCGCTCAGCTTTTATTCCTTGCGTCGCCGCGAGCCGTACCACCGCTTCATAATTAGCCTTGCCCGTCTGGTGGATTATTTGCATTTTGGGCAAAAGTTGCGGCAAAGCACGCACGATAATGCCATTTATAGCGCTTGCGCCCTGACTGCCGCCCAAAACCAAAAGGACCGGCTTGGACTGGGTGAATCCCAGCTTGGAACGCAACGCTTGCGCACTTCCCTCCAAAAGCGCGGGCCTGACCGGATTGCCCACCAAGGCGGTTTTCGCCGCGGGAAAATATTCTTTGGCTGAAGGGTAAGCAACCGCAATCCTTTGGGCGAAACGCGCCAAAAATTGATTGGCCACTCCGGGAACCGCATCTGATTCATGAATCATCACCGGGATGCGATAAGTGCGAGCGGCAAGCACAACCGGCAAGGCGGCATACCCCCCCTTGGAAAAGACTGCGTCCGGCATGTTCCAGAGCAATATCCACAGAGATTGCAAAAATCCTGCGGGAATTTTAAAGATATCCGTAAAATTTTTAAGCGAAGGATACCTGCGCCATTTACCGCTGAGTACGAACCGCATCGGGATGTTGGCCGCGCCCATTACTTCCTTTTCCAATGGCGCCCCGCTGCCTATGTACAAAAACTCCGCTTCCGGGCCTAGTTTTTCTTTGAGTTTTTCCGCCACGGCCACTAAGGGGAAAAGATGTCCTCCCGTTCCTCCGCCCGTAAGTATTATCCGCATATTTTTAAAAAATAATTCTAAATGACTTTTTTTATTTTCAGCCCTTTTGTCCGCTTAACTTGCTTATTGTTTTTTATGTTTTCATATTTACCTGCCTACACACTTCAATCACGCGCCCGACCTTCGGGAAATACTGAGCAAAATCCCCACCGATGCCAACAAAAAAAGCAGCGATGTCCCTCCGTAACTTACAAAAGGAAGCGGAATCCCGGTCAGCGGAATAAGCGCGACGTTGGCGCCTATATTGACGAATGCCTGCAGCACTATCCAGGCAGTAACACCCACGGCCACATATCTGCCGAATTCGTCCGGCGCATTTTTGGCGATACGCAGCCCCCTCATGGCGATAAATACAAAAAGTCCCACGAGCAAAAATGCGCCGACAAACCCCAGTTCTTCCGAAATGACCGCAAAAATGGAATCCGTTACCGGCTCCGGCAGATAATTGAACTTTTGCCGGCTATGCCCTAAGCCGTTTCCCCAAAAACCGCCGCTTCCCACCGCCAAAAGCGCCTGCGTAACTTGATATCCTATTCCTTGCGGATCTCCGGCGGGATTGAGGAAGGCCAAGAGCCTGTTAAGCCGGTATGGCTCCATCGCGACAAGCAGCCCCAAAAGGGCCACTCCTCCGGCCAAAATCCCAGCTATATGCGAAAAACGTGCACCGGCTACGAAAAAAATAGCGAAAGCACTGAGCGCGATCACGCCGAAAGTGCCGGTGTCGGGCTGCTTAAGCACCAAAAGGCCCACCACGCCCACTATACCCAAAAAAGGAACCAGTCCTTCCAAGAAATCCGCCACCTGCCTGGAAGTGCGCGAAGAAAGCCAGGCGCTCACGTACAAAATAACACTCAGCTTAGCCATTTCGGACGGCTGAAAAGAAAAAGATCCGAGTTGCAGCCAGCGGCTCGCTCCGTAAACGCGCGAACCCACCCCGGGAACAAAAACCAACAAAAGCAAAACTATCATTAACATGAAAATAGGTACGGCAAATTTCTTCCAAATACGGTAATCGATGCGAGCCATAAGCCACATAGCCGCAAGTCCGGGCAATACCCCAAAAACCAATTGGTGCTTGAAAAACCAATAGGAATCGCCAAACCTGGTCGTGGAATAGATGATCCCCGCGCTGGAAATCATGACTAGCCCGAAAACCAGCAGCGCGATTACCGCGCCTAAAAAAGCTTTTTCCTCCTTAGGCTTTTGTTCACTTCTTGTCATTTGATTTCTCTTGCGTTTTCACTGTCCGAAAAACTCGCTTCGCCGGACATGCCCAGGCGCCATTTTTCTATCTCCGCATGATTGCCGCTCAAAAGAATTTCCGGAACCTTCCATCCGTTAAACTCTTCCGGCTTGGTATATTGCGGGTACTCCAAATACCCTCGTTTGCTGTGCGATTCAATTTCCGCGCTTTGCTTGTTGCCCAACACTCCCGGAAGCAATCTGGTTATGCTATCCACCAAAGCCATTGCCGGTATTTCTCCGCCAGTCAGCACGAAGTCACCCAAAGAAATCTCCTCGTCCGCAACATACTGGGCCACCCTTTCATCTACGCCTTCGTATCTTCCGCAAATAAGAATGAGCTGGTCATATTTCGAAAGTCTTCGGGCGTCTTCTTGCGAAAATCTTTTGCCCTTGGCCGAAAACAAAATCACCTTGACTTTTTTCTCGCTTTTTTCTCCCTCTCCCTCCTTTTGCTTGAGCGCCTTCACGCAGCTATATATCGGCTCCACTTGCATCACCATTCCCGCCCCTCCGCCATAGGGGGTGTCGTCCACATTGCGATGCTTGTTCGTCGAATAGAAGCGCAGATCGTGCGCCGCTATTTCAACCGCACCAGCCTCTCGGGCACGCTTCATAATGGACTCGCCGAAGTAAGAATCAAAAATCTTGGGAAAAATTGTAAGGATATCGAAACGCATAAAATGTGCTTTAGCTTTGCAAATTGTCCTCAGCCGGATACGTATATATCTTATTTTATCACGACTTAAAAAATAAAAAAAGGGCTTACAAAAAAGAAAAACGGCCCCCGCGATAACGAGAGCCGTACAATTTCAAAGCTGCTCACTCCACATATTTGAAGCAATAGAGCGCCAGATGGAAAGATTCTTCTCCGCCCTGTTGGTGGCAAAGCTGCAGCATGCACTCCTGTGCCTTGGCATAATCCTGGAACGGACGAAGGCCATTTTCCCTAAGGCTGTTACCGCCTTGGGATGCCCAGCGGGCCGTGCTCTTTTTCCGGGCGCCGATTAGGTCATATTCTTTGAAGTTCTTGGCAATGACCACAAAGGAACCGTTTTCATTCTTACGAAACAATTTCCGATCCCGCACATCTTCGGCAATTATGAGTTGCATATGCCCCAGAAAAATTTCCTGGAAAATGCCTCGCCGCGAAAGTTCTTCCCTTGCTTTTTCAGCTTGCCTTTTGCAAAAAAAGAATTCCAATCCGTTTTCCTGGATATTTTCGCAAAAACAACCTTTCGCCTTGCCTTTACCCCAAAAAACAACCCTATCCCTTCCAAGCAAAGCGATACACAAATACCCTTTTTTCACTTTCATCCCCAGTCTCCTTTCAGCTTGTTTTCAAAGAATACCGCTACTTAAGCCAGATTTTTTATTTCAGCGCCCAAGCAAGGCTAAGCCAAAGCCTTATTCCCGACATAAAACCGGAGTCTTGCTCCGGTTTTTAACTATAACTCCTTTTATAATTATACACCCAAATCAGAATTTAGTCAAGCACAAAAAACCCCGCTGCAAGCGGGGCTTTTATTGCGCTGATATTACATGCTCAGGTCTCCCATCACGTCATCGATGCTCTTGGGAGCATCGCCGGCAGGAGCTGCGCTGCCACGGGTGGAACCGGCAGGTTCATTGATTTTGAGATTCACGCGTGCATTGTTGCGTGCGCCGATCACGCGCAAAAGGGTGCGCAGCGCTTTGGCTGTCTGTCCTTCGCGTCCGATAACCATGCCCATATCCGCAGGATTCACGTCGAGCGTGATAAGCACTCCCATCTCGTCTATCTTGCGCTCCACCTTCACATCTTCCGGACTGTCCACAAGAGCCTTGACGGCGAATTCGAGGAATTCCTGATCTGTTGGTCTTTTGTCTGTCATATTCTTATCTTTTTACTGCTATTTAACACTCCCGGAGTCCCGCAGTCGGCCGACTACCGCCCTTGGAAACCCTCCTTCCTTCTTATTATGCCCTTGACCGATATCTCTTGTCAATTGCGCCTTCTGCGCAAAAGAACTACTGCGGTTTTAAGGCCTATTTGGATATCCAGCCATAGCGACCAGTTCTCTATGTAATACAAATCAAGCTTATATTCGTCCTCAAAATCCAGGTCTGAGCGCCCGGAAATCTGAGCCATCCCGGTGATACCCGGCTTGATAGTAAGCAAGCGGCGATGATATTCATGATATTTATCCACCTCCCGCTGCTGGTGTGGCCGCGGACCAACCAAGCTCATCTCACCCTTCAGGACATTGAACAGCTGCGGCAATTCGTCGATGGAATAACGCTCCAAAAAGGAACCTACTCGCGTTTTGCGCGGATCGTCTTTTATTTTGTAAAGAGGTCCTTTACGGATGCTGCGCTGCCTAATGAGTTGCTGCTCATAAAGAAGCGCTTTTTTACCCTCGGGCGTATTGGGGTCCGTACAAAACTCCCACTTCATATATCGAAATTTGAGCACGTCAAATTTTTCCCCGTTAGCGCCTATACGCTCATTGCGATAAATGATCGGCCCGCCCTTTTTCCTCTCAAAAAAAGATTCCGCCTTCACCGCCAAAGCGGCCAAAGTCATCAGCGGCGAAAAGAGAACGATAAGCACTGAAGATCCCGTAAGGTCGAAAACTCTCTTGAGGATGCGTCCCCAACCTTCCAAGGGGGTGTGCCTTATTTCAATGATCGGCTCGCCCATGAGGATGCCGGTTTCGAAGCGGGATGTTTGCAATGTGGTCGGAATGAACTTGTACGCGATATTGTTGATGGCCGAGTAGTCAATGAGCTTTTCCTGTTCCGCATCCGTCAACATGGAATCGCATACGATGATTTCATCTATGCCCTTGGCTTGCCGCATTTCCCGTACGGCTCGAATGCTTCCGCTATCGAGATGCCCCACGACCTTGTATCCAAGTTCTTTGCGTTTTTTAAGTATTTCACTGATACGCTTCATTTTGCCGTTACTGCCGATAAGCAATACGCGATGCACGCCCATCCCCTTGTGTACCAAAAGCCATTTCTGAACCAAATGCAACAAATAACGCCCGAAAGTGACATAGAAAGCGGCCAAAATCCAGCCAGAAAGAATGATAAAGCGGGAAGAAAACCATTCGCGCTTCAAAAAAATAGTAACGATGATCGCCACCAAAACCAGCGAGGTGGCCGTAAACACCTTGCGCGCTTCATGTGAAAAGCGCCGGGTCACTTGGGTATTGTAAAGACCCTCCAAAGCAAACACTGCCAAAAAAAGCGGCAGCACGTAAAGCACTATTTTGAGATATTGATCGAAAGGAAAATTGTAAAGCTTGGGTTTGAGAGCCAAAATTTCCGGAATATTGCGGATAGCGAAAGCGCTGAGTGCGGCCAGCATCACCATCCCCGCATCCAACGGCACTTGTACTGCGCTAAAAAGCAGTTCACTGCGTTTTTTCATATTTGATTTCTTTTAGAGTTGGCCGGAAGACCCCTGGCAAAAGGGAGGGGAAAATGAGTATGTTGCCTGCCCAAGCAAACATGTAAGCCGGATTCTGTCACTTCCGCAAAACAGAAGCGGACAACTATTTATCTAGCTCTGGCGTTTCCGCCAGAATCAAGCGGCACTCCGCCGACGCAAAAGCGTCGCCGGCACGGCCTTGCACCACGCAGGGTTTGCCATCTTCCGCCGTCGCCGGCGGAGAACTGCCGTAGCCCACATCCTTTGCTAATCAGCTGATGAAGCAAAGTCGTGTACCTCGGCAAACTTTTCACCTTTTGCCAGCGCTGCGCACTGGCTAGTATAGTCTCTGTGGCACTTTCCCTTCCACGGCGTCACCGCTGTGGCGGTGGGCGTTACCCACTGCGCCTAATCCCGACAAGTCGGAATTGGTGTCCGGACTTTCCTCTCTCCGCCTAAGCGGACAGCAGCTGTCCCGCCTGCTACGACAGGCAACACACTCATCTTTTCCCGGCTGTCAAAAAACTCTTTTGGGCCCATTTTTTCCATTATGTATCCCTCTTGGTCTTTTGTCAATCCCTTTTAGTATTTTTTTGGCTTATTTAAAGCTAATTTCTCCCACCAAAATACCATTCGTAAACCTCTTTGGTAACTGGAACGGCTCCTGACTGCCCTTCTCCGGCTCCTTCCACCAAAACAACCATGGCTATCTCCGGATTTTCATACGGAGCAAAGGAAACAAACCAGGAATGCGTCCTATTCTCGTTTCCAAATTGCGCCGTACCCGTTTTGCCAGCTACCGCCACCGGAAGATCCTTGAGCTGCTGTGCCGTACCGTCCGTTATGGTTTTGCGCATCCCCTCCAGCACGACTTGCATGATGCGCTTGTCCATTATGCCGCTTCTTATTTTTTCAGACTTGACTGAAGATTCCTCTCCGTTTTGGTTTTTGATTTTACTTACGATATGCGGCCTCCAAAGTGTTCCGCCGTTAGCCAGCGCCGCCGTATAATTAGCCAACTGCAACGGAGTGGACGTTACGTATCCTTGCCCTATGGAAGCATGGTAACTGTTACCGATATACCACTTCTCCCCCAATTTATCCAACTTCCATTGCTCATTCGGAATAAAACCGCTTGCCTCTCCTCCCATATCCACTCCTGTCGGATGACCGAAACCAAAAAGCTCATAATATTTTTTCATCCTGGTCATACCCATTCCTCCGATAGAGCCGTATCCTCCGCCAATCGTATAAAAAAAGATGTCATTACTTTCGGCAATAGCCGTACGCACATCGCTTGGACCATGCACCTTCCAATCCCCAAACGAAAAACTTCCTATCCGAAGCGTACCTCCGAGTCCGTCTATGATTGTCTCGGGGGTTATAATTCCTTCCGCCAAAGCTCCGGCGGCGATTGCCGGCTTTATTGTTGAACCGGGCGCGTATTCTCCAGCCACGGCTCGGTTGAAAAGCGGCTTGTCCTTGTCAGCAATAAGTGCGGCATATTGTTCGGACGGAATCTTTTTGGCAAAAAGGTTATTGTCAAAACTAGGCACATTGACCAGGGCCAACACTTCTCCATTACGCGGATCGATAGCTACTGCCGCGCCCGTTCGCGTTTGGGCTCCTTCCAATTTGGAAGTCAGGCTATCATATAGCTTCTTTTGCAATTGAGCATCTATCCCTAAAAAAAGATCGCTGCCCGGCGTGGGATTGATAATGCCCAATTCGCGCTTGGCATTGCCGCGCGAATCCACTTCTAACTGCCTGGCGCCATGCACGCCGCGAAGTTCTTTCTCGTAAGATTTTTCTATCCCTTGTTTTCCGATATAATCCGTGAGCAAATAACCTTGCGCGGCATTTTCTTCATATTCTTTGCGCTCTATCTTTCCTTCGTATCCCAACACATGCGCAAAAATAACACTATCCGCATATTCGCGGATTGCCGTCTTTTCAATACTTACGCCGCCAAGTTGCGCCTCCTTTTCCATCAAAACCAGCGCTTCACTGTGCGTGATGTTTTCCTTAAGGAGCACCGCTGCCGAAGATTTGCGATCAGTATTTTCCATTCGCACCATCACATCTTCCTCATTCATTCCCAAAACATTCGCCGCCTCCTTGGCTATCGTATTTCTCAACTGGCCGTCTTCGGGAAGATCCGACGGAACAATCACCGCATCGATGCTGGGGATATTGCTGACCAGTGGCGTGCCAAAACGATCGAATATTCTTCCGCGCGGAGCCTTGATTACCACCGAGCGCACACTGTTCCCTTTCGCCACCTGGGCATAATAAGGACCTTTTACCACGGCCAAGTAAGTGGCGCGAAGACTTAACAAGAAAGCGGCAATCAAGGCGATCCACCAAAGCATCTCCAGCCCTTTCTGTCCGAGCGGACGCTCCATCTTGGCTGCTTCGCGTTCAGTCGCCGTAAGCACATAATCTTCTATTTCCATCCCGGCATTGCCTGATCTTCTTCTTTTGAACATTTCTTTGCTTTTATATCCGCCTTTTATTTAAGCACCAATCCTGCTGTGGGCGCAAAGCGCCTCTTCAATGCTCGGATTATCCATATACCCAAAACCATAGCCGCAAAATTGGCAAACCATTGCGAAAAAAGCGCCTGCATGCTAAAAGCTTGTTTCACCGCATCAACAATCGCCATTCCCTCTTTTTGCCAATACAAAGCATGGGAAAAGCGCAGCAGTAAGGTGGCTGCCAATGCCCATCCTGCCATAAGCAGAATTCCTCCGGCTTGAGCATCCGCAACCAATCTTCGGGAAAAAAAACTTACCAAATATATGCTCGCAATAAGAGGAAGCACATGAAAACCAATTTTCGAAAAAGTAGCCGTATCATAAACAAGTCCCGCCACCACAGACCACCCCAGCGAAGCTTCAAACCCCAAGACTCTGGCTGCAGCCATAGCGAACATCAAAACGATATCCGGTCCGCGATCCGCTCCAAAAAGAGGAGCCACGAAACCGGTCTGCAAAAAAACAAGCAAAGAGATGACGGCTAATATGAGAAAACGTCTTTTCATTTATTTTTTTCCTCAAGCGCTCCTTTAACCACAAAGACGTGTTCCAAGGCAGAAAAACGCACCGGTGAAGAAATCACCGCTTGCTGGAAAAGATGGTCTTCCGAGGGATGGGTCTGTTGCACCCCCCCTACCAAAAGACCTCTGGGCATTTCACTGCCAATGCCTGAAGTAACTATGCTATCCCCTTTGTTTAAAACATCCATTTGCAAAACCATATCCATTATCATCCCCAAGCCGTATTCGCCTTTGAGCACGCCTTTGGCCCCCGTCTGGGCCGAAACGACATTAATCGCGCTCTTGGGATTGGACAAAAGCATCACCTTGGCACGCGATTCATAAACCTCCTCCACCCTCCCGATTAATATGGAACGCGACACCACAACCGCCATACCGCTCCTTATGCCAGCCTCTTCCCCTTTGTTTATTTCTATCCAAGTCCCCCTGCCGGCCTCGTCCATGCTCAAAATACTAGCCGCTATCAATGCATACTTATCGCGGGGCAAAAGCTCCAGCTGCTCCCGCAAAAGCGCATTCTCCCTTTGCATATCTTTGAGAAGCGCATTTTCCGCTTCCAAATCAAGATTATGCATTCTTATCTGTTCATTCTCTTTTTTAAGGCTGCCGATGGCACCCAAAAATCCGCCCACCTCTTTAAAAGTAAGCGCCGCGGAATGTATGGCGGATCTTACCGGAGCGGTCAAAGACAAAAAGATGTTCGAAACCCCTTTGGGCGCATAATTGCCAAAGAAAACCAAGAAGCCCCCCCAAAAAGCTCCCAACAAAAGTACCTTAAAAAGCCTGGTGGCAAAAAATTTCCGCATCCCTTTTTCTCTTTAAATTTAGGCTTTTGCGGATAAACTTTTCAGATGAATGACTTGGACCGCTGATCTTCTACCAATACCTCGCTTAGGGTGTCCAAATCTTCCAAAACAATACCCGCCCCCCTCACTACTGCCGTAAGGGGATCTTCCATAGTACGCACTGGCATTTCCGTCTGATTCGCAATCAAAGTGTCAAAACCTCGAATAAGTCCGCCGCCTCCGGCCAGCACTATTCCACGCTGCATGATATCTGCCAAAAGTTCAGGGGGCGTTTCCTCGATAACCGTCTTTATATTATTTACGATTATCCTGACTGATCTGGAAATGGCTTCGCGCACCTGCTCGTCTGTTATAGTGACTTCCTTGGGCAAACCGCTGACCAGATCGCGTCCCCGTATGGGCATAGTCAATTGTTCCTTCAAAGGATGGGCGCTCCCAATTGCTATTTTAACATCCTCGGCCGTCTTTTCTCCGACAAGAAGATTGAATTCGTCACGACAATACCTGACGATATCTTCGTTCATCTCATCCCCCGCCACGCGCAAACTCCGTGCGCTCACTATTCCTCCGAGTGAAATAACGGCTATCTCGCTGGTCCCTCCTCCTATGTCCACTATCATATTGCCGCGCGCTTCAGTAACCGGAAGCCTTGCTCCGATTGCTGCCGCCATCGGCTCCTCGATCAAAAAAGCTTCGCGCGCACCCGCATTGAGCGCCGCATCCGTAACCGCTTTTTTCTCCACCTCGGTTATCCCCGAAGGAATTCCGATAAGCACCCGCGGGCGCGGCATAAACGAAAAAGATTCGCTATGCACCTTTTCAATAAAGAAACGGAGCATCTGCTCAGTCACCTCAAAATCACTGACCACACCGTCAACTAAAGGACGGGTTGCCACTATATGGCCGGGGGTCTTGCCCACCATGCGCTTGGCGTCTTTGCCGATCGCCAACACCTGCCCGGTCCGTTTATTCACGGCAACCACGGACGGCTCGTTGATCATAATACCCTTGCCTTGCACATACACAAGCGTATTGGCCGTACCCAAATCTATCCCGATATCTCTGGAAAGATTACCGAAAGCATTGCCCGTGAGCTTGCCGATTAAGCTTTTTAGCACCGCATATTTAGCCATAAACAGCTGGGAAAAGATTAAGCCTGGCGCCACTTAGGACTCCACGCCATACTGTCGTCAATAATACCGGACTGCGTCAGCACTGTCAAAATAACCCGCTCCTTTCCAAGTAACATTTTTATAAACCATATTTTCCCTTATTGGCAACATGCTCCTCAAATGTCCTTGAGAAAATGGTTTCTCCCGTCTCAGTGTCGCTCAAAAAGAAAAAATATTCGCTTTTTTGAGGATAAATAGCTGCAGCAATAGCTGAAATTCCCGGATTATTGATGGGTCCTGGAGGAAGGCCGAAGGCGCGATAAGTGTTGTACGGAGAATCCGCTCCGGTTTCCGCCACGGAATGCTGCTTTTTGCGCTCTCCGCCCAAGGCATAGGCCAGCGTAGCGTCGCTTTCCAGCCTCATTCCCACCTGCAAGCGCTTCCAAAATATACCACTTACGATATATCTGTCCTCTTCGCGCGGCACTTCTCCTTCTATTACGCTGGCCATAACCAGAACGTCAAAAAACTTTTTTTCCTGCGCAGATATTTCCGCGATCATATCAGGACTCACCTTGCGTTCAAAATTGGCAAGCATTCTGGCTATCACCTCTTCGGCAGGACTTCCGTAAAGAAAAAGATACGTGTCCGGAAAAAGAAAACCTTCCAAGGAAGAACCTTCGGGAAGATTTTCCTTTACGAGCGGATAGTTGGCCAAAAGAGCAGCTGGGGGATTTTTTGCAATGCGTAAAAATTCTTCCCCTTCGAATCCGTTTTCCTCCAGACGTTTGGCCATATCCGCCATCGTCCAGCCTTCCGGAAAAGTAATTCTCACCTGCCTCTTGTCCCCACCCTCTTCTGTAAGCAAGAAAGCGACTTCGGGAATGGTAAGCAAAGGAGGAATATCATATTCTCCCGCCTTAAGTTCATGGAGTTTATTTTCTTTCCAAAGATAAGCTCCGAAATAAATCCAGTGAGAAATAAGCCCTTCAGCCTGAAGCGCCTTGCCGACCTCTAGTGCATTTTTCCCGCGCTCCAAAACAAAATGAGTCTTTTCTGTCGCGTTTCCTTGCGAAAAAAGCATGCGGTTACGAACATAAAAATATCCCGTCCCCAAAAAAAGCACTGCGACCAGTGCGATGCTCACATTTCTACGCAATGTCATAAAATGTTTTTCTTTTTTCAGAAATTAAGCTTTTATTTCCCGACTCCCTTTTAAAATGCCCTTAGGAGTACGGCCGCCTATCTTCGCTCCAGAAGCGGCACAAAGGAAAATCCTCCGAACTTCTCTTGCGCAAAAGAACCGTCTTCCTTTTTTTCCAAATAACAAATGTTGTTACGGATGGGAATTACCATTTTCCCCCCAATTTTAAGCTGCTCCTTGAGGGCCTGGGGGACTTTTTCTGCGGCGGCGGAAACCAAAATGCGATCATAAGGCGCATAAGGAGCATATCCCTTGCTGCCATCCAGGCAATGAAATGAGGCTACCCCGGCGGAAACAAAGCCGAATTTTTCCACATTGTGCTCTCCGCGCTGACATAATTGCGCTATTAATTCCAGCGAGGTGACCTGTCCGGTTTGTCCAACTATGTGCGCAAGTAATGCCGTGGTCCAACCACTGCCGCTACCCACATCCAAAACCTTGTTGCCTTTGCGGGGATCAAGCAATTCCATCATGAAAGCCACCGTGAGCGGTTGCGAGATGGTCTGGCCATGACCTATAGGTAGCGGGATATCCATCTCTGCCGCGCCTATCAGATCATCGGGCACAAATTCTACTCGACTTATTTGCGCAAAAGCGTCTATTATCGGATCGCTTCTCAAATATCCCGTCCGGATAAGCTCATTGATTAGCCTGCTCATATACCGCCTCCTTTAAGCCCCAATCACGCTGACCACTATGTCACGCGTCCTGGCTCCGTCAAATTCCACCGCAAAGATACTTTGCCTTTCGGTAAGCATAAGCATTCCGCTCGTCAAAGGGATTGTCTCGCTTGCGCCCAAAAGGAGCGATTTGCAATGCGAATGGCCATTGCTGCGCGCATCCGATTTGCTGTCTCTCCTTAATTCAAAAAGGTCGTGAGAATAGCGATCATCCATGGGGACCAATTTATACAGCACCCGCATAAAATCCTGGATGAGCATTGGCTCATTGTGATTGATGGAAACTGCCATGGTGGTATGCGGAGCGTAAACAGTAACTTGTCCTTCCCGGATTCCACTTTTTTCCACTGCTTCCTGCACCCTGGCCGTAATATCCAAAAATTCGATCTGGGTAGTGCTTTTCACTTCGATCTTTTGGGTGTGTATTTTTATGTTCATCTCAATTCCCCACGGATATACAATTTTTACAAAACCGCAAAAAGAGTTTGTCACTTTTGCAGTTTTGCATTCTTTGTAGTTTCGCAGGCTTATTATTTTTTAAAAACTGCCGAAACCGCTTTCACGGCGCGCTTGTCCAGAGCGTCCGGTATTATTTTACCACGGCTGGGTCTTTTCACTAAAGCCGCCAAGGCAATCGCCGCCTTCAATTTGTGAGTATCCGTTATCTTGGCCGTACGACTATCCAAAGCTCCCCGAAATATCCCCGGAAAAGCCAATACGTTATTAAGCTGATTAGGATAGTCGCTTCGTCCCGTAGCCACCACCGCTGCTCCGCCAGCAAGAGCTTCCTCCGGCATTATTTCCGGAACCGGATTGGAGAGGGCGAAGACGACAGCTCCTTTCGCCATCAGGCGTACCTCTTTTTCCCCGATAAGTTTCGGAGCGCTTACCCCAACAAACACATCCGCTCCTCGAAGCGCATCCGCCAAGGTCCCCTTGATATTGTCCGGATTGGTTATTGCCGCAATTTCCACTTTGTGATCACTTAACCCCTCCGCACGTTCGCGGTAAATAACTCCTTTGCTGTCCACCATTACAATATTCTTCGCTCCGTAATTCATCAGGAGGTTCATGATTGCCACACCAGCCGCGCCGGCTCCAGAAATGACTATGCGGATTTTTCCCATTTCTTTACCCACCACCCGGAGCGCATTGATAAGGCCGGCCAAAACGACGATCGCCGTACCGTGCTGGTCGTCATGCATAACCGGAATATCCAATTCCTCTTTGAGTCTTTTTTCTATTTCAAAACACCTGGGCGCGCTTATGTCTTCCAGATTAATCCCGCCGAAAGTGGGCGCCACGGATCGCACTATTTTGATTATCTCTTCCGTATCTTGCGTGCGCAAAACAAGAGGAAAAGCGTCCACCCCTCCCAGTTCCTTGAAAAGCAAAGCCTTCCCTTCCATGACCGGCAACGCTCCTTCCGGACCGATGTTGCCCAACCCCAAAACTGCGCTGCCATCGGAAACGACCGCTACGCTGTTACGCCGGATGGTGTATTCAAAAGACAATTCCCTTTTTTTAGCCACAGCCAAAGAAACTTCCGCCACACCGGGAGTATACAAAACCTTGAGCGTCTCAGCCGTTAATTTTTTCTTGGATCTCGTTTCTATCTTGCCGCCAAGCTTTTTGGACAATTCTATAGCATTCATATTCATTTACCGATGTTTGCGCTTTTGCAATTTGCCACCTGAAAGCAACCGCGCAAGCATCTCCCTGAAACCTTAGTCTATTCCCAGCTCATACGCCCCTGGTCACTTTTTGTTAATTTTAAGCTTCTTGTAAATACTTCCGGCTGCTACCGCACCTTCGGCTACCGCCGTTATGATTTGACGGAATTTATTGGAACCCGTAGTTACGTCTCCGGCAGCCCACACCCCCGGCACGCTTGTTTCCTGTGTCTGATCTACGATTATGTATCCCTGCTCATCAGTTTCCACCCCCAACTCCTTGGCGATAGCCACTCCGGGAACAGTGCCCACCTCTATGAATACCCCTTGGACCGGAAGTTCTTTCTCTTGGGAATTTTCTTCATACGTTATGGATGAAACGGCACCCTCCCCTTTAATCTCCTTTATATCCGTACAGCAAAGCATCTTGAGCTTGCTTTGCCCATTGGCTTCATCCACCCACGAAGGCTCGCAAGTTAGCTTTTCCCGGTAAAGCAAATACACCTTATTGGCGAACTCTCCCAGATGGATAGCGGCCGTAATCGCACTGTCTCCTCCGCCAATAACAGCCACATCCTTGCCGCGAAAAAACATTGCGTCGCAAGTGGCGCAATAACTCACCCCTTTGCCCAAAAAAGCATCTTCTCCCTTGACATTCATCTTGCGGGGCTTCATTCCTAAGGCGAAAATAAGCGCCTTAGCCTCATGCACGGCACCGTCGGCATGCACCGCAAAACCTTCTTTTGTGCGCTCAACTTTGCGCACACTTTCCTGCACAATCTTGCCTCCCAAATCCTCGGTCTGCTTGCGGAATTTGTCCATCAATTCCTTGCCGGAGATGGAATCGAAACCGGCGTAATTTTCTATCTCCCACGCTTCCACCACTTGCCCGCCGATTTCCTCGCCAATCACCAGATGATCGAGTTTGTAACGGGAGGCGTAAATGGAGGCACCGAGTCCGGCCGGTCCGGCACCCACAATAATCAGGTCATGCATAACAAAATATCGCTACTTAACTGTCCAATTAAGAAAGAAGATGCTTTTTGCAAACCCTTATCTTTTTCATTTTAGCATGTTTTTTGCCTATAAAAAAGCAGCCCGTCAAGGGGCTGCCCGCTCACCGTCTCAGGCGCTTTTAAGTGCTTCAGCTAGTACCTCCTTGCTTTGCACCCCGACAAACTCTTTAACCACCTGACCTCCCTTGAATATTTTAAGTGCCGGAATGGACATGATCCCGTACTGGGAAGCAGCCTGGCTGTTTTCATCCACATTAAGCTTGCCCACCTTGGCGGCCGGACCCATCTCCTTGGCCAATTCATCCACAATAGGGCCCATCATCTGGCAAGGGCCGCACCAGGGAGCCCAAAAATCAACCAACACCGGCACCTCGCTCCCTAACACTTCGGACTCAAAATTGGCATCCGTAAATTCTATTGCCATAAGTCTTTGCTTCAGCCTTGGAGCTACCGCCTCAAGATGGCAGCCTGCTGCTGAAAATAAAATTGGTTATTATCCTTATTATGATAGCATACCTTATCCCAAGCATTCCTTTCCTCTTTTTTACAGCTTGCCAACGACCTTATATCCAACCTTGCACCAGATATATTCCCATCAGGAACATGATTGTTCCCACTACGGCATGAAGCATCCTGAGATTTTCTCTGCGTATTTTCTCCAAACTTCCCATTTGGATGTCAAAAAAATACATCCCCAGCGTGATGGCCAACATCGGCAAGATGAAAATGAAATTATACAAAAGCAGCTGGCCGGTAGCTATTGCCACATCCACCTTCTGCGCCAAAAGTCCCACGATAACCACATAAGGCCCGCTCGAACATGGCAGCAAGAAAAGGCTCACCAAAAATCCGGAAAGCAATGCGCCCACAGGACTTGTGACGTGCCTAAGGATCGTTTGCATCTTGGGTCTCCAGGAAACAGGCACTTCCATCACAAAAAACTTGCCGTACCAGAAAGCGTCCTTCAAATTCGCCAATCCGATCAAAATAGCCAACCCCCCCACGAAAAGCGAAATGTACTTGGGCGCGTTAAATACCGTAATTGCCTTATAAAGCCCCAGCCCCATCGCGAAATAAGAAACAAAGATAGCCAAAGAAAAAGCCAACCCGGCCCAGAGTGCTCTTCTTTTGCCTTGTCCTTTCAGCACTGTTCCCACTAACAAAATCAAAACCGCAAAAGCGCAGGGATTGATCGCATCACTAAGCGCAGCCCCCAAAAGCAATGGGAACGAAACTCCTTTCGCTTCCTTGTTTGCTTCGGTAGATGGCACCTTTTCCAACGGCTCCGCAAAGGCAACAACTTCCACCCCCTCTCCCTTGGCAACTTTATCCAAAAATTCCACAGCGCTTCCCTCCGATTCATCTACCAGCCGCTGAAAGTTTTTTATAATCGGCTCATCTCCCACCAAAAGAGTATTGTCCACCAAAATAGCCGGGATTCCGCCTCCGTCGCCGCCGGTTGCGGTGTAAACTTTCTGCAACAATATTTTATTTGCCGGCTCATCAAAATTCAGCTTGCGGATATCATATTTTTCATAAAAACCTTCCTTTTGGAAATAAGCATTGACTTTCTGGCAATGTGAACACCAATCGGCGTAAAAATAAATTGCCTGCCTTCTGTCCTCCTGGGCAAAAACCGTCACTGGAACGGCCAACAACACAACTAAAATAAAAAGGAGTTTTTTCATGTTTTTTGAAATTTGTAATTTTAAAATTTTCAAGCCCCCTTCCTTTTTCCTCTTTCGCCATAGTCGTCAATGGCCCGGGCTAATTCATCCGTGCCAAAATCCGGGAAATATCTGGCTGAAAAATAAAGTTGCGCATCGGAAATATCCCACATCATAAATCCTGCACTCAGATGGGGTTCTCCGCCGGTACGGACAAGCAGGTCTACTGGCGGCAATTCACGCGTCCATAAATTCTCCTTCACCGTTTCCGCATTTACCTCTTCCGTTCCAACACCGCTGCGCACGATATTTCTTACCGCTTCCAACATCTCATCCGTTCCGCTGTATGCCAAAAAGAAAACCAAATCCCTCTTGGCATATTTGGCCGTCTTGGCAATTCCCTCCTCCAAGATGGCTTTGAGTTTGGCCGGAAACTGCTCGCGCCAACGTCCTATCACATGGATCTTCGTTTCATTTTTGTGAATATCCTCATTTTCCAATAAACGCGTGAAATATTCCTCATATATCCGAAGCAGGGCCCGCGTTTCAGCCAGGGGCCTTTTGGCCAAATTTTCCAAAGAAGAACCCCAGAAAGAAACGCATTTAACACCCTTGTCCAAGGCGAAACGGACCAGCTTCTCGATATTTTCCGCGCCGGCCTCATGTCCGCGCCAAGGCTCCAATCCCCTTTCCCGCGCCCACCGACGGTTGCCGTCCGGAATTATGGCGATATGATTTGGAATATTCATCAATATGATAGTAACCCAGCTGGCGGTTTAAAGAATTACCTAGATAAACCTTTATTATTATTGTGTTGCCGCCTTGACTGAAAAACTGATTTGAAAACTTAAAACTTTTTCACTTCCTTAATAAATTCCTTGAGCAAATCCTTTTCCTTCACCTTGCGCACTATCTCTCCCCTCTTCACAATAAGGCCCACTTTGCTCCCCCCTACGATCGCCAAGTCGGCTTCGCGCGCCTCCCCCGGACCGTTCACCACGCACCCCATCACCGCCACATGCATATCCTTATCAATCGCCGCCAGTTCTTTTTCCACTTCTTCGGCCAACCGGATCAAATCGATCTGCGTGCGCCCGCATGTTGGACAGCTGGTCACTGTGATGCCGCGCCTGCGCACGCCCAGCGAGCGCAATATCTCCCAAGCCACCCTTACTTCCTGCACCGGATCGGCCGTGAGTGAAACTCTCAACGTATCGCCGATGCCCTCAAACAGCAAGATACCCAACCCGATCGAGCTCATGACCGTACCGCGAAAAACCGTACCCGCTTCCGTTATCCCGATGTGCAACGGATAATTCACTTTGGCGCTCAAGATGCGGTACGCCGCCACCGTACGTTCTATGTCGGAAGCCTTGAGCGAAACCAGGATTTCTTTGAATTTATATTTTTCCAAAATACGAATGTGGCGCATGGCTGATTCGACCATTCCCTCAGCAGTCACCTTTCCTTTGTATTTTTCCAAAATATCCTTTTCCAAAGAGCCGGCATTCACCCCGATACGAATAGGCACCTTGCGCTTTTTGGCTTCCTTGACGACGGAGGCTATTTTTTCTTCACTACCGATATTGCCGGGATTGATGCGCAATTTGTTCACCCCTTGCCGCAAAGCCTCCAGCGCCAGTTCTGCTGAAAAGTGAATGTCCGCAACCAATGGAATCTTCACTTTCTTTTTTATTTTCCCGATAGCCCTGGCTGCATCCATATCCAAAACCGCCAAGCGCACCATCTCGCAACCAGCCTTTTCCAACTGCTTAATTTGCGCTACAGTGGCTGCCACATCACGCGTGTCCGTGTTGCACATAGATTGCACGACAACGGGAGCATTCCCCCCTATATGCAAATTCCCTACTCTTATCTTTCTTGTTTTGCGTCTCTTGGTCATCTTTTTATGTCTTTTCCTCTTAATTTCCAGCTCGCACCTCGTGCCTTTCATCTTTTGACTTTCGACTTCAAACTTGCCCCGCATCTTACTTGTGCCTCTCCTTGAGGTGATCTGCCAAGGAACCTAAAAAAGATTTAACGCTGGTTGGCATTTTATTTTTCGCAATCTCCTCCTTAGCTTCTTCACTCAGTTTCTCCACCTTGTTCTGCGCACGAGCAAGCGCTCCGGTCGCCACCATGATATTTTGAAACTCACGGACCTCCTTCCAAGAAAGATCCCTTTTCCCCAGTAAGGCATTTATTCTCCGTTTTTGAGCTAAAGTGGCTTTTTTTAGAGCTTCCAATACCATGAGCGTCTTTTTGCCTTCGGCAATATCCATTCCCACGCCCTTGCCGGTCGTACGCGAATTACCAAAAACTCCGATAATATCATCCCTTATCTGAAAGGCTATTCCCATTTTGAGCGCATATTCATCCAAAGCTTTGGCGAGCCTCGCATCGCCGTTTCCGGCAAGCATAAGTCCCAGCCTCAATGGACCTTGAAAAGTGTATTTGGCGGTTTTATTGGCATACATCTCCAGCACTCTGCGAGAAGTGACTTTTTTTTCACGCTCAATGGCGATATCCTGGACCTGCCCTATGCACGTGGTGCGCACAATTCTTTGCAATTCCTCCACCGCCGAAACAGCCGTATTTGGATCTTCTTTGGCTGCAAGCATCATCTCTACCGCACCGGCATAAAGAAGATCTCCCCCCACGATCGCAACCGAAGCTCCGAAATGCGCATCACGTCCTTTGCCGAATATGCGCGTCGCGCGCTGCGCAAATCTTTCATGCACGCTCATCTGTCCATGTCTGACCGTCCCATGGTCTATCACGTCGTCATGGATGAGCAGATAAAGATGAACCAATTCCAGCGCTCCCGCAGCCTTGAGCGCCGCCTTCTTATTTTGTCCGCCTGCCGCCTCATATGCACTAAGAAGCAAGGCCGGCCTGAGTCTTTTGCCGCCCGAAAGCGCCAAAACTCCCAAATACTCCACCACCTCTCCGCTGAGCTTGTCGCTTTTGTAAGCTTCTTTAGCTGCATGCGAAAAAAACCGCTCCAATTCGCGGTCTACCGCTTTTTTTATTTTTTCCAGTTCAGCCAATTTCCCCATATTCTGCTACCAGACAATCCTTTTCCTTAAAGTCAAAATCCTCTCAATTGTATCCTTACTTCCCCAAAAACACAAGCACCACCACTTGACAAAAGCAAACAATTGCTTTATTATTAAAAATGGCTCCCTGCCATGGCCGGAGAAACTGCTGTTTGAAAGGAGAATAGGTAAATGGAAAAAAATGTACCAAAAAGAGCCGCTGAAATTCCAAAATTACTTCGCAAAGAGGGCATCTCTCGCAGGGATTTGCTCGCTATACATGTAATTTTGCGACCTTACCGCAAAAAACTCCATGAGTTGGGTTTTCCTTACCGTTTTTTGCGATATGAAATTATGCAAACCGAAGAGCACACCGAGATACGTTTTTGCAGTGACATTGTCCCCTTGGAATTCATAAAGAAAACCCTGGGACTCAATGAAGAGAAAAAGTACAAGGTGGAATTCACTTTTCGCGAGCCCGGCACCGTCGACATCAAAGTTTCAGACAAGGCATTGGTACCCTTTGGAGGAGTTTTCATAGGATACCTTCTCGGAGAAATCATCGAATGCCACGACGAAGAATGCCGCCGGGCAAAAAAAGAGTTCAAAAAAACAGCTAAGCTTTTGCCTTTGCCCTTCAAATAAACCCCCCAAAGGACCGCACCGCGGTCCTTTTTTCAATGAGCCTCCATGACCTTGCGGTCGGGATATTGGCACATACATGCATGCACCTCCCCTTAATTGAAGAAAGGTGAGCGTTTTGCTATAATTAAATATATATGAAGGATGCAAATGCTGATGAAACTGGTTATCTTGATTGGGGGAAATTATTTCCAAAACTTTTGCGAGATAAAGATTTTATTAAAAAAATTTCTCAAACAAGCGGAGCGCAAAATGATGCAAAATTTCAAATTGCCTTGCGAAATAATTTGGTTGAAATCTACGCTGCCGAAAATGAACTAAGGAGATATTAGAAGAAAAACCATGAATTTTGAACAATT
>DAOKZJ010000001.1:70117-88328 GCA_035325685.1 Candidatus Moraniibacteriota bacterium
ATTGCCACGATTGATCATATTGAGAGCGAAGCTTATCTTAAGAGGCTCTCGCTGGAATTTGGTGGTGATATGGAACGGGCCAAGCAAGAACAGAAGCGTAGAATTAGAAACCTTGAAACTGTCGAGATACATCTCAAGAGTTTAGAGGATGTCAACAGGGAAAGACAAGAACTGCAGGGGCTTAGTAAAGATGATTTGGTGGGCGGTTTTTATAACTTTGAAACACATAGATTAATAGTGGCCGATGATTATTTTGATTACGAGAATATTGCACGGCATGAAATTAATCATGCAATTACTAAAGCACCCCTAGAGATAACCGACTCCGCTTGGAGCTTGCTCAAAAAGGCTTACCAAAAACAGGGATTGTTCGGCATATTTTCCGCAAAAGACGACGGATATTATGGTTATCCCGCCGAAATGATGGCCAGAAAAAAATCTCTGGATAGAGATTTGGAAAAACTTGGCATCAAAAAATATGAGGAGGAGTTTACAAGCGAACATCAGAAAAAACTTCAAGAGGCTTATGAAAATGGTCGGCTGTCGCAGGATTCGGTAGATTTTATCAAGAGATTAAAAGAAGGATATCTTAAAAAAATTCTTAACGAAATTGCAGAAAATAAAAATCAGGACATTGATTTCGCAGCTTAATAATTGATGCCGACTTAGTTTTTCAATATATCCAAGCAATTTACGCCTGCAACATTTCAGAAAAAATCCTCATCTCATTTTTGGAAGTGCTAATCCCGTATTAACCATCCCGTAACACCCTTAGATAATAAAACTGGTCTTGAAATTATCCTAAAGCTTCGCTTTTGGGTAATGGCTAAGCTAAGGCAAAAAACCTTTCGCTCAAATCCTCTCTTGTTCTGCGAATCAGCAAAAAAGCACCCGATCGGGTGCTTTTTTGTTGCTAGTACCGCGTAGGGGATTCGAACCCCTGATCTTCAGGATGAGAACCTGATGTCCTGGACCGGGCTAGACGAACGCGGCATGTATACCTTTCCTGCATTTTTGCAACGAAGCCATTTTAGCACGAGAAAAAAATCCAATCAAGCCAGAAAAAATCCGCATTTCATGCTAGGCACGAATGCGGAAGTTTTAGAGGAGGGATAAAGCCTCAAAGCTGGTATTCCGGCAGCAGCCTTATGGCTCTACGGAGCACCCTGCGATGTTTCGGCCTCATTCGACCGGTACAGTCAGCAATCGCAGTGGAGAGCCACGACCCTCCATAAATTCCCTTGACCAGGTCGTAAGACATCTTTACCGCAATTTTTCTCTTTTCCGACAACATGGCACACCTCCTTATGCGCTCAAAGCGCATCTATTGGCTTACCCAAAGAACAGAAACAGATTGCGCTTGGCGCAGCCTCTTTCTATCCTTTTGGCCTCATAAAAACCTTTTTTAAGCCTCCTATCTTCTATTATACTCCTTTTTATGCTTAATGTCAAATGTTTTTTTGCAAATCCAGCTCCTTGCTTTAAAAAACAAAGCTCTTTCCTAAAGCTTCGCTTTTGGGTAATGGCTAAAATAAGGCAAATTCCTAAAGCTTCGCTTTTGGTTTAAGCCATTTTTATTTTTCCACAACCAGCATGGCCGTTGGACGTTTGCCGCTTGGGGGCGGCGTAGCGTGCTTAGAAGCGGTCGGATAATTCCAGAGCGCGGCCAGCAAAACAGCTTCTTTGTAGCGGTACCCTTTGCCATTTTTGGTGCCGGGATCATTTGTTATAAATTCCCCGGTTGCTTCGTCAAAGCCGTAAATGACCAACATGTGCGTGATCGGTCCCGGTGCCGTATAAAAGCGATTCCCCAATTCCCTCCCGCTGGCTGGGGTGATAACTATATTTCCTTTCCTTATTTCCTCTTTGATATCTTTCGCCGTTGGATTTTTTTTGAAAAAAGTTTTTATATTCGGAGCATAGGCAACCCACATCTTTTGCGTATCTTCGGCAGAAGTGTCTATGACATGGCCAAAGAGCTTGCGACTCTCATTGCCAATAACACTTATCTCTCCCTGCGCTTTTGCCGCTACCGGCATCTCCTTGCCCTTTGCCCAAAGCGTAGCCATAAGGATGCTGGCTTCTTCGCATCCGTTTTGAAACTGATCCGGATTCCAATCCCCCAAAGGAGCCTGTGAAGTAAAGGGAACTTCGCCTATTTCTTTAGGTACTTCGTCCTGTTGCGATACCGAAGCATCCGAAAGTTCCCGTGTCTCGTTTTCCAAAGAATATGTTATCGGATTTTCTTGGACGGTCTGTACAATTTCTTCTGGTTGGCTTATTTCGCTTTTTTTATCATCCAACCAAAAAGCGCCGCCGAATCCTACCGCGAGTAAAGACATGGCCGCTGCTGCATACCCAAATATTTTGAAAATCTTCTTTTTCATATCTCTGCGCTCTAACCGTAACGCAGCGTCGAAAAGTTGGCAAGTACAAAAAAAGGCATCCGGATGTTACCGCATGCCTTTCTTTTTTATTGGAGAAGTGTGTCATGTTCTTCCTGGCCGCAAAGACATCACCTTTGCAGTCAATTCCTCAACTCTTAGCCGCGCAGCCTGCTCATCCAAATCATACTTTTTTTCCTTTTCCCTCGAACGTTCGAGGGCTTGTTGCACTTCACGCCGCTTATGGCTTGCAGACATGCATGTCTTGAGTGCGGCCAACAAAGCGCGGCAAAGTTCCAGATAAACACAATCGAGGCGAGCTTTTTTCACATAATAAGCCCAGCTGCGCGGATCCGTAGCTCCGAGTGGGAAAAACCCTTGCGCATTCAGTTCAGCGCTTTGCCGACAGATAAGAGATAGCAAAATTCTGGCATCTTCAGTTGAGTTGATGCCGCTTTTGCGCACCCTTTCAGCAAATCCAGGACTTTCCTCTACCCAGCTTTCCCAAAAATAATCCGCCTCATCTGCATGGGCATTATCAACATCCAAAGACTCCCTCCTCTGCCTTATCCGCAGACGCTTGGATCTTATTGCTGCCAGCCTTAACTCTATGACCCTCATTCTCTCTTCGAGATCTTCGCGCTTTTGCTGATGCAATTGAGCGATTACCTGCGGACAAAGTGCTTGCACTTGCCCCTGCATTTCCCCACTTTCCCCCTTGACCGCCGCCAATGACATTTGCTGCATTTCCTCTCCTTTCCCAAAGAACTATGGTCCAAAAACAATTTTTTGCTTTTTGGGACACAAAAACCATCATGACGCAAAGCGCTCCGCCTGTCAAGGCGGAGCGCTTTAATCTTTTTTCTCTTTTAAATTCTCATCCTACCAAGGAACGATAATTGGCTGCCCAGTATAATATTTGGTTGGCATACCAATTATAGGCATACGATGTTGTGCCGGAAAGATACAGCTTGGCCGCATTGCGTTCAGAATGAGTTTCATGCTCCTTTACTCCTGGCACATCACTGAGTTTAAGAGCCATCGCCATCACGCCGTGACGGAAATTCCACGGATCCGGATTCTCCGCTCCGGTATGCCGCGCTATCCGCTCTTCGTATTCCAGCCAGGTATCCGGCATAAATTGTGCTATCCCCAATGCTCCGCCGGTGCCGGCATAATTGGATGGGTTGCAGGAAACCAAGACTTTGTGATAATCATAGCCAAGCTCCTTGGAGAATCTTTTGATTATCTCGCGCCGCTTTTCGAACGTGCGCCAAGCCTTAACGCTGAGTTTTCCTTTTTTATGGGAATCGAGAGCTTGTTCTTCCACTTGGGAATAAGTGCATTGCCCCTGGTTGCGTCCCAGATCAGATTCCACTACCAGCATCCCCATCAAAAAATCCTTGCGGATTCCGGTGACAGCAACCGCTTCGTCCACCGCTTTTTCTAATTCTGCAAAAGAAGGAGCTCCTGGCATCGTTCGCGCTTCCAGCGCCGCTGCAATGGAGCCGCTTGCACTTTGCTGACCCAAGGCCTCCTTGATCCAGGGATTTTGGGAAGCGCGCGCCTCCGAAGGACCCATAAGTCCCAACGCGCCCAAAAACGCCGCCGAAAAGATCATCCCGGATCCTTTGGGCAGTTTCTTTTTTATAGTACGGATACTTTTTATCTTACTTTTTAAACAGCTTGCCAAAAAAGCAAGCCGAAGATGCCAAAATAAAAAGTTCTCTTATCGAGAACTCTGATATCTTGTGCTGGCCACAATCTTACCTGTCGCTTTATTTTTTGTCAATGGCCGACAAAGCAAAAGAGGGAAAAAATCCCTCTTTTGCGCTTTTTTTGCTTTCTTTCGCAGACTAGAGAACTGCGTCTTTAGCAGCCTTGGCCAAACGGAACTTCACCACGGTCTTGGCAGCAATCTTGATTTTCTCACCGGTAGCGGGATTGACTCCGGTACGCGCCTTGCGCCTCACCTTCACCATTTTCCCGAAGCCGGGGAGAACAAATTCTCCGGACTTCTTCACTTCCTTATAAGCCATCGCCCCCAGAACTTCAAAGAAGTTCTTTACATCCTTTTTCGCGAGTCCGGACTTTTCGGCAAGAGCCGTCACCAGCTGCGACTTCGTCATCTTCGCCATAGCGTTTGTGTTTTTTTATTGATTATGACGCGGGTTGACGTTCCCACATAGTCATTATACACCATTTCTAGAGGGTAAAAAGAGACCGTGTCAATAATAAGCCGCATAAAAGCTGTGGATAATTAATGTCTTTATTACTCTGCATCCTCCTCTGCCTGGGTAACATCTTCTTTATCTCCTGCATCTTCCTTGCCCTCTGCATCCTTTTTATTATCCAGCTTTTCTCCCAGCCTTTCGAGCGCCGCTTTGGCTGCCTCCTTTGCTGGATTTATTTCCAATACTTTGCGATAAGAAATTGCCGCATCCTCCTTATCTCCGACTTGTTCTTTAAGTATGGCCAGCAGCATGTAGAGATCTGCCGAATTTGGATTATTTTTTATTCCTCGCTCATAAACCTCCGCCGCCTTAACCATATCCTTGAGCGAATATTGATAAACGCTTCCCAAATTTACATAGGCCGAAAGCATTGCTGGGGAAATCTCCATGGCTTTTTCGTAATGCTGCGCCGCCTCTTGGTATTTTCGTTGATCACGCAAAGCATTGGCCAAATTGTTATGGGCCAAGGCACTTTGGGGATCTGCTTGGATTTGCTTGCGGTATGTCTGCTCCGCGCCGGCTGCATCTCCGGTAGCATATTGGGCTATGGCATAATTTTGCAAATCCGCAGCATTGCCTCCTTCCGCTTTTTTCTTAAGCTCCGGCAAATCGCGCTTGTAATGCTCCTGGATGTTTTGCGGGGATCGCACCTCCTTGCGCGTCCAATACCCGTAAAAATAAACTATCAAAGCAGCCCCGGCCAACACCGCCCCCGTAAGCGCCATCACCCATCCTCTGCTCCGCCCGCGAGCCCGCTCTTGTCCTCCTTTGTCTTTTTCAATTTTCTTTTCTTTCATAACTTTGTGCTTATTGCGGCTTACCGGAACCGCTTAGTTAAATTTATAGCACCGACAAGAAATTAAAATCACCCCACCTCTATCCTTTCGCGCACATCTCCGCGCCTTCTACGCTTCTCTTCCCTTCTGGCGGACAATGTTCCGCTTGAAGCTTCCAAAATATATTCCCCTTTGTCCAGTATCAGCAAGAATTCCCCTTTTTCGTTGGCAGATGTTCTGGCCACCAGTGCCTTCGTTTCCTTCTCATACACTTTAATCGTAGCAAAAGGAAGAGGTGTGCCGGAAGCGCTTTGCACCTTAGCTCCCTTAAGCGCCTGCGGATTGAACATCATCGCAAGCAGATTGAGCGCAAAAACTCCCAAAATTGCTCCGTTCAGCAAAGTTTGATCCAATGCGAAAGCTAGCAAGCTAAAAGCAGCTCCTCCCCAAAACAGCGCATGCAAAATGACTGATTTATTCAAGCTGCTGCCGCCCGAAGCGCCGTTTATCTTGCGCATTGGAATGTTAACACTCACTATGCCATCCTCCGCTAACACTATTTTATCGCTGCGGTCAAAGGAACCCTCGTAATAAGTAGCAAAGGAAGCAGCGCCCACATTATCCAAGGGTTCGTATCCTTCTTTGGATGCTTCCACGGTATACATGCCTTTGCGCGCCTGGAAAAAATACACGCCGCCCAAATCCGCATTCTTCACTTCTTTCACATGACCGTCTTCGCCGATAATGCTTACTAACGCGCGCGCGATAGGCTTGCCGGAAGCTGCATCATAAACCATGCCCCAACGCTTACGGCTCCTGAGCGGTAAAGAGCCGAAAATCCTCAGAGCCCCCAGTATATTGGGAAGCAGCGGAGCTGCGGCTGCGGCAGCCACCGCAGCCGAAACTCCGGCTGCATTTTTAAGCGCTCTTTCACTCAGGAAAAACTTTTGCCCTTCTTTTTCCTCAACGGAACCCTTTTCTTTTGCGACAGAATCATTCTCTTCCCCCGAATCCTCTTCTTTTGAGGGTTTAGCCACGACTGCACTCGGCTCTTCTTGCGGCTCTTCGGGCTTTTCCTCACCAACCGCCCCAATTCGAGCAAATATGGCCAGATAACCTTCCAAGTCATCGCTTTCGAATTCATAAGTTACATCTTTCGTTCCTTCGTCCACCAGCTCTGCCTGCAATTCTGTCCCGTCTTTTATGCGCAAGACCGACACGCCGCTTGAATAAACACCCTCGAGCCATCCACGGGAAATTCTTATTTCCACTTTAACTTTTCCTACATCTCCATAATCGATACCGCCGCGTACCTTAAGCACCTTATAAAGAGCATATTCGCTGCTAGCGAGATATTTTTTAGGCACTGAAAGATCTGCCAGAGTCTTATTTGAAAGCTCGAAAATTTCCTCTCCCTCAACCCGCTCTTTTTCCTTGGCCGAAACAAGAACCTTGGCTATCCCCGTGTTACCGCCTTCGCTTTGCGCCAACTTCTGCGAAGAAATGCTTTCTCCGTTTTCGACGCAAATATCGAACGTCACAAAATCATCCCCGCTTTCCTTCCGTTCCACCAGGGCACATTCCTTCGCTTCCTCTTCACTCAAATCCTCTATGCGCTGCACGTAAGTCCCCTCGCTTTTTCCATCAGAATCTTTTTGCACCTTATTCCCCTTGATAAATGCATTTATCAAATCCACTCCGGCATTTTGCGGAGAATAAGTTCCGCCGAAAATACCGTACCCGGCAAGTGCAGATAACGGCCCGGAAAATCCGCCATTGACCCCCGCCACAGAAAATTCCAAAACCCCCGCCACTTTATCCGTCGCATTCCTGAAGGCGTCAAAGGTTTGCAAGGAAACCGTTACCGGCGAAAGCACTTTTTGCGGATTGGGCGCAGCCGAAAGAACTGACTCGGAAGAACTGGCTTCCGCCGGTTCCACCAAAACATCCAGATCGCTTTGCGGATCCCCGGCGGAAGAAAGTATTCCTTCTGCTGCTTCTATTTCAGCGCTTTCCGCTCGATAAAGTACCAGCGAGCAAGTGCCCTCTCCTGCCGAAAAAGTAATTTCCATATTTTGACCGAAAGGAACATCGTTGCCGGATGCGTCTTTGCATGCCGGAACTTCGCCGGTAAGGGCCGAAGTGGCGCCAGAAAGAATGACTTCCCTTGCGCCTTCATATGATTCATCCAGATTTCCATTCTCATCGCGTGCCTGAATAGTTATGGCCTGTCGGCTGCCGGCAACTTGCGCAGGGCTTCCCTCAAGCGTCAAATGATCTGCCGCCAGCGCACTGACATATCCCTCGAGCTCATCGTTTTCCACGCCCGAATCATCATTTCCGCCATTCCAGTCCATTGCCTCCAATTTAAAGCTCTGGCTCTTTTCTGCACGATAAAAGAAGGTGCCAAAATTAGTTTTTTCCTTTATATTCAACACTAATTCATTTTTCTCCCAGGAATTTCCATCTTTGGAAAACTCCGCATCCGAAGCATCCGAAACTATGCGCACATCAAATCCATCCGCATTGCTGGCGTTACGGATATTCCCGTCCGCATCTTGAAGTTGCACGGTGATGGCCTGAGAAGATTGCCCGCTAGCCAAAGAAACGGATTGTGGATTTATGAATTTCACTTTTTCCACGAGACCCAAGGGAGCAGGAACAACCGTTATACCTTGCTGCTCTCCGCTTAGGCCATCAAGCGCATTTACCGAAACTTTCTTTTCTCCGGTTGAGAAAAATGCCACTGCATTAATAAAAGTTTTCATTCCCCTATCTTTGACTGGGTCAAAAACATAAGGCGTTTTTGGTAAAATAGCCTGCTCGATATCGCCATTACCATCATAAGCCTTGACGCTGTCCAATGTTCCCGCGTAATTTTCCACCACATAACCATCTTCGTCCAAAACCATAACAACCATTGAACTTGGGCTTCCCTGATACTGCGGATCGGCTATATTGGTAATTCGCAATTCAAACGGAATTTGCGCAGAAATTACTTGCTGTTGCACAGCATTGATCCAGCCGTTGTCACTGGACACCGGGAGTGTGTCCGCCGCTATCACCGTAGGATTTCCCGGAATCGGATCCTTGTAAAAGAAAGTGGCCCTGGAGTTTCCTGCCGCAATAAGGACTCCATTTATCCCCCAGCCAATACCATCCGCGCTGAAAGATGAGCGCGTCGAGGTAGAACGCAAATATATGACCGTATCAACCGAAACAGGGGTCGGGACACCAAAAGCATTAAGCGTTTCAATCTCCATCTCCACACTCTCATGGTTGGCTACAATCGTTTGCGGCGCACTCACAAAAGAGATTTCGGCTATTTCTCCGTAGGAAACCTTTACATAACCCGCAGCATTGAAAAGACTCGTGTCTGGATTTTCTGCCGGAGCGGAAACATCCGAAGCAATCAGAAGCGCATTTCCCACGAACTCGTCTTTATAGTAAAGATTTGTGCGCGAAGAACCCGCCGAAATCATTCCGGTAAAAATCGCGCCCCATTCCCCTTCGGCAGAAGCAGCAAATTGTCCTTTTATAGAAGAGGTCGAGACATAGATAGGAACATCGCTTTGCGCAGTTATCTCCACTCCGTATTCATTGCCAAGCCTGAGTGCCAAAGCTTGGCTCACCTCTCCGGCTCGCACCTCCGGCAAAGATTCCCAAATAAGCATGGCCGGGTTACCCCTGGAAATGTCCAACGTAATCGTAGCGCTAATAAGCTCATCGCCTTCCGCGGCCAAGGCCGATAAAATGCCGAGCAAAGAATTGCCGCGTGCCAACTGAGAAGATGAAGAAACGGTAACCGTCACGGCCTCTTCCACCGTATCACGTACATAAAAGGAAGCTGTTGCGGATCCTGCCGGAACCGTAAGGGAGGTTATCTGATTTCCTTGCGAAAAATTGCTGCTTAAAGAGAATTGCGCTGCCTGGGAAGAAGAGTGGATATATAAAGTCGTGGGAGCAGAAACTGTCTTGGCGTTTCCATATTGATCGCGAAGTTCAACCGTCACCACTTCGGATGGTTGCCCGGCAATGAGTGATTGCGTTTGACCCGAAATAGGCGCGATCAAATATGCATCGGAAGGATCTATCCGGTAATTTTGGGAAGCATTAACAAGGCCCGAATCCGGACTTTCCACAGGAGCGGAAACGTCGGAAACAAAAAGCGTATGGCTTCCCGCTGTAACATCCTTGTACCGAAAAGATGCTGAATTTGCACCGGCCGCCAAATTAATTTGCAGCGTTTGCGCCCAGGACTGGGAATCGACTTGCGCGAATTCGCCACTCACAGAAGAGGAAGAAACGTAAAGCTCCTTGTCGGTTGCTGCTTGGACCGCATTTCCGTAAACATCCTGCAGCTGCACTGTAAGCGGCGAAGATTCCGCAGCAGCAACAGAATTTTGCGCCAGACCGACAAAGCGCAAATGAGTCGCTTGCGCAGTCACATTTACCAAAAACACGCCCGCTGCCCAACCCCTCGAGGGCGATTCATCCGCACTTAGTTGGGAGCTCGCCGGGATTGTCTGCTGATAATAAACCGTTGCCGTAGAAAAACCTTGCCCTATCGTTATGGAGCCAACTTGCGGACCCGCGGAAGAAGCATAGAACTTCCCGTCCTGGCTGGTACTGCTAAGCCCCACAGTCACGCTCTCTTTAGCAATCGCCGGCAAACCTTCGCTAGTAGCCAAAGAAATCACCAAAGGAACGCGGTCTGTCGTCAGAAAATCCTGCTGCCCGCTCAAAAGCACCATAGCCGGTGCGCCGTTTTCTACATTCTGCTGCTGCCAAGCCCCGGCAAGTCCCGGTACATTAACTGTAATTATTGGTTTTCCTGCTAAAGAATCGCGATAAATGAAAGATACCGTACTTGCGCCCTGAGCCACCTCCCAAGCAATTTCCTGTTGCCAAATCCCTAATTCCTGGTTATAAAACTCTCCTCCCTGACTGTCTGTGGAAATAGTCGCCGTCAAATTTTCCTGCGCCGGAGCTATCTGCCCGCTATTATCGGCAAGATAAACACTGAACTGCTGTTCTTGGTTAATATAAAAATCTTTCGACCCTTGCGCAAAAAGAAGTTTGGTCGGGGGATTGTTCGTGACCGTCCCCTCTACAACGCTTATTTGCTGGGAAATTACTCCCAAAGCACAGGCCGCTTGGATGAAATAAGTTCCCACTGCGTTGTCCTTATAAAAGAAGGAGATATTTTCTTGTCCGCCGATTGCCTGCGCCGAATCCGTAGCATCCCAGGGGGAAGAAGTTAAGGAAAACTCACCCGCATCACTGGAAGTGCTAAGTTCTATCTGGGTCTGCGTAGCAAAAGAACTGGGGTTTCCGTAGGAATCATACAAACCGATAGTTAACGACTGAGATGCCGTCCCGACAGACACCGTTCGGGAAGGAGAAGTGAAATTAAACGCGCTGGGTACATTTGCAGAAATCGTTATTTGTGCAGTGGCTGCAGACAAGGAGTTCGCCGTTGCAGCAAGAGAAGCTGTAAGAGCCTTGGTTCCTCTGTAGTAAAAGGACGCGGTGCTTTGTCCAGCCAAAATAACTGCCGAATCCGTCGAACCGTCAAAAGCATCGGTTTGCAAAAGGCCGAAAGCGCCCAAGGAATCAGAGGAGGAAAGATTCAGCACCGTATCTTGTGCAGCGCTTAAAGCCACCCCGAATTCGTTACGTAACTCCAGGACAAAAGGACCGGCCACCTCCCCTGCTCTTGCGGCAGAAGGGGCTGAAACAAAAGCCACTTCAGACGGGGAACCTTGCGAAACTGAAAGCTGCGCTGTCGTTCCTTCAAAACCGTCCGCTGAAAACATCAGATTATGCGTACCTGTGGACATCGCTTTGTATCTGAATTGGGCGTTTGCGCTTCCACTTGGAATCGTAAGTTGATCCAATACATTTCCCGTCGCATCCACGAATTGTCCGGCACCATCGCTCGCCAAATCAATAGTTACCTCCTCGCTGGCGGTCGAAGCGTTACCAAAATTATCCTGCAGCTGCAGCGTGAAAGGACCGGCCGTTTGGCCGACAATCGCTTCATTGGAACCAGAAGTAACGGCCATCTTGGTCGGTTCCGTTGAAGAAAATGCCAAAACGAAATGCGCATTTGCTATTCCGCCATCGACACCGAAAAATTCATCATCTCCGACATAAACATTGACCGACCCCACCCCCGAATCTTTATAGTGGAAAATTAGCGTGTCTTGCCCTGCGGCAAGGACAGCCTGAACCGTTGGACTCCACAAAGGAGAAGGGTTCAAGGAAAACTCTTTCACAAAAGCAGCTGAATCCGTGTGGAAATAAATCGTCGCATCTGAACTTACCGGCGTTCTTATGCCGTAAGCATTGCGGCTTTCAACCGTAACGGCTCCGGATTCCTGGTTGGAAAAAACCGCCATAGGAGAAGGCGTGGTCACGGCAAATTGCGTAACGCTTCCCTGACTTACCGCCACGCTTTGCGCAGCGTCATTTACATCATCATTTCCGTCCGGAAAGACGGGATTTTCCGAAACCGTTACGTTGACATTCGCAGTATGAATGGTTTGCTTAAGATAAAAAGTGGTTCGTGCACTTCCCGCACTAACAATGGCTGAATTTACCGAGCTGAAAGGAGAGGAATTGCGCGAAAAAACCATTCCTTCCTCGCTGGCATAAAGCCACAAAGCCGTATCTCCTTGGACCTGGACCGCATTGCCGAATTGATCGCGCAACTCTACCGTCAAGGGTCCGGATATTTCCCCGGTCGTAACAGATAACGACTCATTCAAGAAAACGATTTCCCTTACGCTTCCCGCACTAACCTCCGGATATGCTTGCGCGTCCACAAGTCCACTTGCCCCGTCAGCTATTTGAGCATCGGAAATCGTAACCGTATCGTTACCGGCCGAATTGTTTCTGTAAAAGAAGGATACTCCGAACTGACCAGTGGTAATTACCGTTGAAATCGAATTGCTCCAGCCGCCTGTGCCGGTAAGGGAAATCTCCCCGCTTAAACTCTTTAGATATATGGTTTGATCATTATAGGAACTTACCGTATTGCCCATAATGTCCCGCAAAGAAACGAAATAAGGACCACTGGGCACCCCTGCCGTGATGCCAGTGAAAGCCGTATCCAAGGAAATTGCGTGTGGATATCCTGCCACGACGCTTATATCCTGCATATCGTTAGCAAAGCCGAAATCTTGCCCCTCAGTTTCATCATCGCGCACAAATAGCTCAAAACTTCCGAGCGCAACATCGGTATAAAAAACATTGACCGCCGTCGCTCCTGCCGGGATGATGGCTGTTATTGTTCCGCTCATCCATCCACCGCTGCCGCCAAGGGAAAGCTTCCCGGTTGGAGAATTATGCCCGATATACACGGTCGTATCGGAAATTCTTGCCGCAGGAGTATCGGAAGAATCCAGCAGCTGCACAGTTATGGCGTTGCTTGTTTCCCCTGCGGGCACAAATTGAGCAGTAGTAACTATCTTAAGCTTATCGGGAGTGCCCAATATGGGCGGATCTACCGAAATCTGACATTGCGCTCCTGAAATATCTTCATCCGAAATATCGGCCACTTCCACGCACCATTCTCCCTCCGTCATCATGGTTACGCCGTTGACAAACGTGTGCGCCCCCTTCATTTCAGGGGTAAAGATAAACTCAGCCGGAAGCATGGCGCCCAAATCATTGGAGGAAAATTTTACCGTCCCCGTATAATCAATGGCTGGCGTGCCGGTATAATCCGTGGCTTGCAAGGTAACAGAACTCGGTATGCCTTTTTTGATAGGATCAGATATGCCCGTAACCGTTATCCGGTATTTACTTTTTATCTGTTGATTCAAGGTAGCTGCCATTGTCGGATCTGTGCCGGTCGGAGTTGCCGCAATAGTCCTGTTTCCTTTCTGTCCGTCTTTGTAATAAAAGGTTGCGGTACTTTGCCCTGCCGGAATCGTAAGCGATCCATGATCCCATTTGGTCAACTCGTCTTCTGCCAGATCCAACGCGAAAGCTCCCGAAAGCGGGCTGCTCGTTACGAGGCTGACCTGCAAATCCCTGGCCAGTGCCATGGCATTCCCGTTTTGGTCCTGAGCTTGGATAACAAATTCCCCGATCTCCCCTTCCGACAAAGAAGTCGGCGATGAAATAAAGGCTAGACGATATGGATATATCTTGTATCCGACTGAAACGGCATCGAGCTGCACTTTTTGCGCGCCATTTCCTGCCAGATATGCCCGGAAGGATAAATTGCCGATTCCTGCTTGTCCTGTTTGTGTATGGAAAAAGCCTGCGTGTGTGTTTATTGTAGCCGCATCATTGGATTGATTTATTCCTTGCACGGCAGATGTCCAAACGGAACCATTCCACCAATACCAATTATTCCCTCCATCATTGGACAGCTGGTATTTGGCCATGCCTTCATTTCCAGCTCCGTAAGCATCCGCAAAAGAAGTTATTTCTGAATAAGCCAACGATGTCGGAGCCGTGTTTTTTATCGGCGGATTTTCCGTCCCATAAGACGGATCCGCCAGTTGAGCATATGAACCTTCCACTTTCACTTTGCTGCTATCATATTCATAATCCTGCGCCGCATCAAAAGGCCAGGTATACGGAGCATCCGCGCTTATATCGATTTGCTGCTGCGCACCCGTCAGCGCTCCGGAAGGGTTTTCGCTAGCTGAAATCACATATGTGCCCTCGGAATTGTCGCGATAATAGACCGCTTTGGCGCTATCCGTTCCGGCAAACGTTATTGCATCCGTCGCATTCCATGGATTTGGGGAAAGTGAAAATTCTCCGCTTGACGAAGTTGTTGCCAAATCAAGCGTTAACGCGCTCCCCGCCACAGTCAACCTTCCCGCCGAATCTCTAAGTTCGACGCGTATTGCAGTGGAAGACGCTCCTGGTTTAATTGTCTGAGGGGAAGTTGCAAATACGATCTGCGAAGGCACTCCTACTACTTCCAGCTTGGCTGTTGCGTTTCCACTTTGTCCGTCCGGATTAGTCACGACCACATCCCAAGATCCCGGCTCCGCTCCTTGGAAATTACCGGCACATTCCACCAGCGCGCTACTTAAGAAATTGCTTGGCGAACACGCAATGTCTGTTTGCCCTGGTCTGGTGAATTTTACCGTTGCCCCGCTTGCAAAATCGTTTCCGCTTATCTGCAACATTGCCGAGCCTTGCCCGTTGGAAACAACATTTGGATTTACCGCCAAAACACTAGGGGGATTTAAATACGTAAAAGCATCAGCAAGGGTGGCGCTTTGCCCATCAGGGTTAGTCACCTGCACGTCCACGCTTCCCGCGCTGTGAGCGGGAGTTTTGGCTGTGATAGTCGTAGGACTAGTTACTGCGACTTCCGAAGCAGGCAATCCGTCGAAAGTAACCACGTCCGGAGCGAGATCATTTGCACCCAAAAAATATGTCGGATTGGTTGTTCCTGAAAGTTGATTTGAGATAAGGGATATTCTCCCGACCCCCCCGGCTCCGCCATCTCCAGCCACTGAGCTTCCGTCCCATCCTCCGTCCGGCGCCCCCGCAGCCCCGGTCGCGGTTATTTTATTCGTACCGCCAGCCAAAGATCCCGCCCTCAAAAGCAAGCTTCCGCCCGCGCCGCCGCCTCCGCCGCCGCCCGTACCGCCCGTACCGGTCGTGCCATTTGCGGAAACCGATCCGGAGACATTAACCGCGCTGGCGGTTATGAAAATTATGCCGCCTGAAAAACCTCCGGTTCCGCCTGCGCCGCCGCATGCGCCATAGCCGCCGCCGCCACCCGCGCCGCCGAAATAAAGCTTGCCCAGATCCTGTGCGCCAAAAGAAACGCCGCCTGCTCCACCTGCGCCTCCTTGTCCGGTCTGACCATTTATTCCATTTGTGCCATAACCTCCGCCGCCGCCTCCGCCGCCGCCCGTATTCACATTACACCCCGCCGTTCCGGAGTTACGCACACCGTTTCCGCCACCACCAGTTCCCCCTATGTTAAGTCCGGATATGTTTTCACCCTTTTGTTGGGTTGTTCCCCCGCGATAGCCCTTGCCGCTTGCCGTTATCGCCCCGTCATTGACAAGCATGCCGGAAACGCGCACAAAAAATACTCCGCCTTTGACACCATTCCAGGCATCCACCGTGAGCGATCCTCCGCTCTCAATGATCACGTCCCCGTAATTGGGCACTCTTTGCAATATCACCCGTTGATTGGTGGCAGCGATTCCTATGTTCAAATCATCACTCGGCCCGTCTCCGTAATATTTGGTTTTGCTAGCGGCAAAGTTGATTGTGCTACCCAGGACCGATCCCACTTTAAGTGTTTCATAATTGCCCACGTTGCCATAATTGGCACTTGTGCCTTGAAGATTGACAAGTAAGACCTCATCACCCGGAGCAATACATCCTTCCGCGGAACCGCTCAAGGTGGCAAAATCATTACCCAGAGCCGTCACGGAATAACTGACCGCATCCGCGCAAGAACGTCCCGAAGCAAGAACATCGGTGTTGATGTTTTTGGCCGTACTTATGTTTACGGATCCGTCCGCGCCACTGCCGAAATTACCGCTTATAAAATTAGCTCCCGTAATGGTAACAAGCGTTCCGCCGGAAGTTGGTCCGCTCGTCGGGGAAATGCCGGATACGCTTGGAGGAATCTCCAGATAGGTAAACGCATTGGAAAGCGTATCCCTTTGTCCGTTTGGGTTGATAACGCTGACACTCGAAATGCCCGCACCGTGCGCCGGCACTGTCGCCGTCAGCGTGTTGGCATCAATGAGATTCACGTTGGTGGCCGGAGTTCCCCCGAATTCCACCGACGGAGTTCCCCAAAAATCGCTTCCGGTTATGGTTACCGTATCCCCTCCGGTTTTAAGCGCACTGGCTGGAGTTATGCTTGTTATACTTGGGGGTTTTACGTAAGTGAAGGCGTTGGCAAGGGTGGCGTTTTGCCCGTCGTAATTGGTCACGACCACATCCTTGGCTCCGGCGGTGTTTGCCGGAGTGGTGGCGGTGAGGGTGGTGGAGTTTACGAATTGGATGTTGGTAGCGCTTTGGCCGCCGAAAGTAACGGCGCTTCGCTCCGTTCCCAAGGAAGCCGTGGGATCATTTTCAGCATAAGGACGCACCCAGACGTTATCAATAAAATTTGCAAAATTACCGCCATTGTCACCGCAACGCGAATCGACTCTCAATTGGAAATCCCCCGCTCCGGAAGTTGCGGTCTTAACGACCGCGCTGCCCTCGCTTGAAAACGTATCCGTCCAAAAAGTTCCCGTTTTCTTGACCGTAAAATGCCCGCTTTCCTTATTCAATCCCGTATCTTGTCCCAAAATCGTCATATTCCCTCCCGATGTCCTGTGGGCAAGATAAGTCGTGGTCGGCGTGCTTTGTGAAGTGAAATAACGGTAATTACCCCAGCTCGTTCCCAGGCTGGTGTTGCGCTGCCAGTCGAAATCAACAATCACGTCCCTATTGATCGCCGTTTTCATTACTACGCCGCCGATATCCGTTTGTCCGTTGGTGTTTCCCTGGCACCAAAGCTGCAGTTGATTATTGGAAATGGACACCGAACCGACATAGCTTATAGACGTTGTCCACTTGGTTGTATCTATACTTGCCGAAGTAAAGTCGTCAAAAAATAGAAAGACCTGGTTTCCGTCGCTTTGGCTGGTATATGCTTGATTTCCGTAATAAGCATAGATAGTTTTATTACCCGAACGAAGTTCCGGCACCTTGACCCAAACCCTGGTGGCGCTGGTATTTATCCCGGATTCTATCCAATAAGCCAGCGGCGCGCCGCCGGAACTATCCACGAAACGCAAATCTCCCGCGTCGCTGCGCATTTTTCCAGCAGCAATAAGCGCAGCCGTATCCAAAACGACAAGCACTGGCATGTCCGTCAGATTTGATGGATTGGGATTATTTACGCTTATGGGCAATTGATAAGAACCTTCTATGCCTATGAAGCCATTTCCCCTTATCGTCACATTCGTCCCGCCGGGAGTTGGCCCACTTGTCGGATCGACACTGGAAACTGCGGGCGCAAACTCATTGAAAGCGAAGCCATTTGCTAATTTATTCCTTTGCCCGTCCGGATTAATTACAACCACATCCACCACCCCCGCACCGTGCGCCGGCACTGTCGCCGTCAGCGTGTTGGCATCAATGAGATTCACGTTGGTGGCCGGAGTTCCCCCGAATTCCACCGACGGAGTTCCCCAAAAATCGCTTCCGGTTATGGTTACCGTATCCCCTCCGGTTTTAAGCGCACTGGCTGGAGTTATGCTTGTTATACTTGGGGGTTTTACGTAAGTGAAGGCGTTGGCAAGGGTGGCGTTTTGCCCGTCGTAATTGGTCACGACCACATCCTTGGCTCCGGCGGTGTTTGCCGGAGTGGTGGCGGTGAGGGTGGTGGAGTTTACGAATTGGATGTTGGTAGCGCTTTGGCCGCCTATTTTTAGGTCTGACTGGTCACTGGCGATGGTCTGCCAGTCAGTCCTCCAGCTGGACATAAATACATTGGGGCGGTTCCTTGTCAAGGGAGCCCGATATATTGCATTTGTCTGAATGGTTGTATATCCGCCAAACAAATACACATACCCATCCACTACAAGCGCCGTTGATACGCGCAAAGCGCTGGAAAGAGTTTCACCGCTATTGGTCCAAGTAGTGGGATCAAAAATGCTTGCCCTGTATATCGTATTAACAGAAGCACTGCCATTAAATCCGCCCAGTAAATATAGATATTCGCCAACTATGAGTAGCTGCGCATACCCAACATTGGCAGGCAATGTTTTTCCCGTATTGGTCCAGGTCGTCGGATCGGAAACGCTTGCGCGGT
>DAOKZJ010000002.1:0-7208 GCA_035325685.1 Candidatus Moraniibacteriota bacterium
TTGAGCGGGTGGATTGCGTTGCCGATACTTTCGGCGGTCATGGTCGGCAAGTGGCTGGATCGCAAATTCCAAAGCGCGCCGTGGCTGCTGCTTATTTCCGTGGGGATAGCATTCGTTGTCTCGATGGTCGCCTTAGTTGTGATAGGGAGGAGGGAGATGGGGAAGATTGAAAAAAGAAAATAGCTAAATCGTTCATAACGTTAGAAACTGAATTTCATTTTTGTATGTCCGAATCAGCCGCACAACAAAACACCGAACAGGTTTCCCACGAGGCCACTCTTTTTGCCGAGCCGATCGCGCACTTCGGCAGCTTTACTATTACCAATTCGCTCATCATGAGCTGGGCCACGGTCGTTATCCTTGTGGCTTTTTTTGTACTTGTCGGCAAAAAAATAGGCACCGTGCCAAAGGGATTGCAAAACGTTTTTGAAATCCTTTTGGAGCAAGCCTTGGGGCTTGCCGATACGGTTACGGGCAGCCGCAAAAAGACGGAAAGGTTTTTGCCCATCGTTTTGGCGCTTTTTCTGTTTATCTTGATTAACAATTGGCTCGGCCTTTTGCCGGGCGTGGGCACGATTGGCTTTATCGAAAACGGCGAGCACGGCAAGGTTTTTGTGCCGCTGCTGCGCGGGGCGACGGCTGATCTCAATACGACCCTGGCGATCGGCCTCTTTGCTGTCGTTATGTCGCATGTGTTCGGCGTGGCGATGATCGGCGCCTGGAGTCATTTCAACAAATTCTTCAATTTCCAGTCATTCCTTGCGATCCCCAAGAAGGTGCGAAGGGATCCGATGGTGCTCATGGTCAATCCCATCAAAGCCTTCGTGGGCTTGATTGAGGTTATCGGGGAAGTGGCCAAGGTCGCCTCGCTCAGCCTTCGTCTTTTCGGCAATATCTTCGCCGGCGAAGTGTTGCTTGCGTCTATGATGGCGCTGTTCGCTTTCGCCCTTCCGCTCCCCTTCATTTTTTTGGAAATCATAGTGGGAATGGTGCAGGCGATGGTGTTTTCCATCCTGACTCTGGCGTTCATGAGCATCGCGACGACGGCGGAGGATCATTGATTATTTGTCAGTTGGCGAGTTGGCGAGTCAGCGGGATTGTTTTTAGCCTGCTAAACCGTTAACTCGTTAGCCGAGTTAACGGTTAAATTCTTTTTATCGCACACAATATTTCTGTTCCCCACAAGGAGAGAAAACAGGAATGCTGTCTGCTGCAAATGTTATGGAAAGCGTCATGCTCGCCAAGGCGTTGGCGATCGGCCTCGGTTCGATCGGTCCAGCTCTCGCAATCGGTATGATCGGTGCCAAGGCCATGGAATCCATCGGCCGCAATCCGGAGAGTGCCGGCAAGATTTTCGTGCCGATGCTTCTGACGGCTGCTTTTGCGGAAGCTGTAGCTATCTACGCGCTCGTGATCGCGTTCTCGATCAAATAGGTTCAAATGCCCCATTTTGCGGAGTGGGGCAAAATGAAAATATTTGAAAAATAACCCAGAAACAATAATTGGAAAAATCCTAAATCCAAATGTAAAATTTCCAATAAAAGCTCAAATCCCAAGCCCAAATTTTGTCGTTAGGATTTTGAAATTTATTTGTCATTAGGATTTTAGATTTAGGATTTATTTGTAGTTTATGAATGAATTAATCTCCACATTCCACATCGACGCCAAACTGGTTATCGCACAGCTCGTCAACTTCGCGATCGTGTTATTCGTACTGAAGAAATTCGCTTATGGCCCGATGCTCAAACTCATGACAGAGCGGAGTGAAAAGATTGAAAAAGGATTGAAAGATGCGGAAGAGTCGCACAAGAAACTTTCCGAGATAACAGAGAAGGAAAAAGAAGTGCTCATTGAGGCAAGAAAGCAGGCACAAGAGATTGTTTCAAAGGCGGAAGCGGTTGCGGTGAGAAATAAGGAAGAAATCATCGCTGAAGCTAAGGCGCAATCGGAAAAAATAATCTCAGACGCTGCAAAAAGGATTGAGTTGGAAAAGAGCCAGATGCTGCAAGAAGTGAAAGGACAAATTGCTGAATTGGTTGTGGCTGCAACTGGAAAATTGATTGAAGAAAAAGTTGATAGCGAGGAAGATAAGGAACTTATTAAAAAAGCATTAGTTTAACAGTTATACAGTTAACGAGTTTAGCGAGTTAACGAGTTAGGAATTTACCACCCGTTAACACGTTAACCCGTGAACTGATTAATAAGCAATGAAGGTTTCCATTAAACAATACGCCCAAGCACTTTTTGATTTGACTGCTGGAAAATCGGAGAGGGAGGTTTTGACGGTGGTGAAAAAATTTGCGGAAAAATTGAAAAGTGAAGGGCAGCTGAAAAATGTTGGTAAGATTACGGATAAATTCCAGGAATTATACAACAGAAAACACGGAATTGTGAGGGCGGAAGTCACCACAAGATACAAGATGCAGGATGCAGGATACGCAGAGCTGGAAAACTACATCAAGACCAGGTACGGAGCCGGGAGTGTCGAATTGGCGGAAAGCACAAAGGAAGAAATTAAAGGAGGGGTCATTATAAGAGTCGGAGACGAAGTGATCGACGGAAGCGTCCGAAAACAGCTAACTAATTTAAGAAAAGTTTTATATAGCTAATAATTTCGAATTTGGAATTTTGAATTGCCAGTCAGATCCGAACGATTCAATGTTTTGAAGTTGAATCATTGAGCCCGCCTGCCGGGAGGCAGGAATTAAATCAAAATTCAAAATTCAAAATTTTAAGATTTGAAAAAATATGGATAACAAGGATTTCATCGTTGAACAACTCAAAAAACAAATAGAGGGTTTCAAGGCGGAGGCTCTTGTAGAGAAGGTTGGCACGGTAGTGGAAGTGGGAGACGGAGTGGCGCGCATCAGCGGTCTTTCCGATATTATGGCCAGCGAAATGGTTGAGTTTCCGGGTGGCGAAATCGGTGTGGCGCTCAACCTGGAAGAGGACCGCATCGGCGCGATGGTCCTGGGGGATTATAAAAAAATCAAAGAGGGGGATGAGGTGAAGGCCACTGGCAAAATCCTTTCCGTGCCTGTTTCGGAGGCCATGGTGGGGCGCGTGATTGACGCTTTGGGCAACCCTATCGACGGGAAGGGTGCGATTGCGCCTGAAAGTTATTATCCGGTAGAAAAGATCGCGCCGGGCGTGATCGCCCGCAAAAGCGTGCATCAGCCGGTGCAAACGGGGATCAAGGCCATCGATGCGCTTATTCCGATCGGACGCGGGCAGCGCGAACTTATCATCGGCGATCGGCAGACCGGCAAGACCGCGATTGCGATCGATACGATTATCAACCAAAAAGGGCAAAACATGAAATGTATTTATGTGGCCATCGGACAAAAGGAAAGCAAGATTGCACGCATCGTAGGCGAGCTGGAAAAAAGCGGCGCCATGGAGTACACCACGGTGGTGGTGGCTGGCGCTTCGGACAGCGCTGCGCTTTCCTTTATCGCACCTTATGCGGGATGCGCATTGGGTGAGTATTTTATGGACAAAGGACAGGACGTGCTGGTGGTTTATGACGATCTTTCGCGCCATGCCTGGGCTTACCGCCAAATTTCGCTTATTTTGCGCCGTCCGCCCGGACGCGAGGCTTATCCTGGCGACGTGTTTTATTTGCATTCGCGCCTTTTGGAGAGAAGCGCCAAGCTTAACGAGGACTTTGGGGGCGGCTCGCTCACGGCGCTGCCGATCATTGAAACGCAGGCCGGAGACGTGTCCGCATACATTCCGACGAACGTTATCTCCATCACGGACGGGCAGATCTTTTTGGAAAGCGACCTTTTCTACAAAGGGGTGCGTCCGGCACTCAACGTGGGCATTTCTGTGTCGCGCGTAGGATCCAGCGCGCAAATCAAAGCCATGAAGAAGGTGGCCGGAAAACTCAAGCTTGATCTTGCGCAGTTTCGCGAATTGGAGGCATTCGCGCAGTTCGGATCCGATTTGGATGAAAAAACAAGGGCGCAGATCGAGCGCGGTCGCCGCACTGTGGAGATATTGAAGCAAGGGCAGTATGAGCCGATGGCCGTGGAGCACCAGGTGGCCATCCTTTATGCGCTGGCTAATGGATATGTGGATGATGTGGCCGTGGAAGATATCAAGATTTGGGAAAATGATTTCCACAAATATCTCGATACGCAGGCAAGGCAGTCAATAGAATTGATTGCGCAAAAGAAGGAGCTTAGCGACGAAGTGGTGGCGGTGCTTGAAAAAGCGATCAAGGAATTCAAGGAAGTGTATCAGAAATAACCAGAAAAATCCTAAATCCAAATGTCAAATTTCCAATAAAATCCTAAGCTCAAATTTCAAAAATTTTGTCATTAGGATTTTGAACTTTATCAGACATTGGGATTTTAGATTTAGGATTTACAACTATTATGGCATCTGGCAAAGACATACGACGCAGAATAAAATCAATCAATTCCACCAAGAAAATAACCAAGGCGATGGAAATGGTCAGCGCCGCCAAGATGCGCCGCGCCGTTTCGAGCGTGCTTGGTATCCGTCCTTACGCGCACAGCGCCTGGAGCGTGTTGACGAATTTGGCGCGGGCCTTTGAACAGTCCTTGGGCAGCGGTCTTTTGGAAGTGCGTCCGGTAAAGAGCGTGTTGGTGGTGGTTGTTGCCAGCGATCGCGGACTATGCGGCTCCTTTAATACGCAAATAGCCAAAAAGATCAAGAAGGAAATCGTGTCGCCAGAGAAGCTCAAAATAAACAGAATCGGTCGTAAGCGCATCGAATCTCCGGTTGCGGACAAAGATCTCAAAGTGGATTTTGTCACGATTGGCAAAAAGGGTGAAGGAATCGTGCGCAAGCTGGAGAAGGAAATAATCGCCGCCTTTCCGGACACCGGACGTTTTTTGGTAGCCACGGACATCCGGCCCCTTTCCAAGATCGTGATGGATGAATATTTAGCCAAGAAGTACGATAAGGTGGTGGTGATCTATACGGATTACGTGAGCGCGGTGACCCAAAGGACGCGCATCCGCCAAATCCTGCCTATTTCCAAATTGGACATCGAAAAGCAAATCGCCGAGATGGATGTGATGGCCAAGGAATACGGTCTTTCCGAACCCAAAGTGGAGTATAAGGTGGAGCCGAGTCCCAAGGAAGTTTTGGAATTTATTTTGCCGCGCCTGATCGAGATGCAGCTTTTCCATGCCGTGCTGGAATCGCAGGCATCCGAGCACAGCGCGCGCATGATGGCTATGCGCAGTGCCACAGATGCGGCCAGTGAGATGGCCAGTGATCTTACGCTCACATATAACCAGATTCGCCAAGGCAAGATCACGCAGGAAATCGCCGAGATATCGGCCGGGTCGGCGGCGTTGGAATAGCTGGCAGCTTACAGCTTTCAGGAAAGGCGGATTAGAAATAGATGTGTCATCCTGGACTTGTTTCAGGATCCCGAAAAATTTCAGCTTATTGGGTTGAAATGGGGGATTCCGAAACAAGCTCGGAATGACATGATAGCACTTTTCAGTTCGGAGCTGTTTTCCTCCTGCGCGTAGCCACCGGCATGAAGTGAACTGCGTTGAGATTAGTAACCTTTAATTATACACCTAAATTTAAAATTTGTCAAACACGTAAAGAAGCTTCGCTTCCACGTGGCAGGGCATTCGAGATTCTGATTCTGTTTGTGGCTTATTTGAGCCATGGATGGATGGGAAACTTGAAGAAGAATTTCAAATTAAAAATGCCAAATATCAAATGAATTTCAAATGTCAAATGCTTGAAATTGGTCATTTAGAAATTTAGTCATTGATTTGAAATTTATAATTTGAAATTTGAAATTAAGATCTATATTTTATAAATAAACTAATTTAATCGAAAAATACCATGAACAACACAGGAAAAGTTAGTCAAATAATAGGTCCGGTAGTCGACGTGGAGTTTGAAGGCGCTTTGCCGGAAATTTATAGCGCACTGGAAATAGCATTAGAGGGCGGCAAGAAGCTGGTTTTGGAAGCGCATCAGCACTTGGGCGGCGGCAAGGTGCGCGCGGTGGCCATGGGTTCGACGGACGGCCTCAGGCGCAACATGGAAGTTATCGATACCGGAGCGCCGATCAGCGTGCCGGTGGGGCAAGAAACGCTTGGTCGCATGTTTAATTTGCTCGGCGAGGCCATTGATGGCAAAGAAGAAGCGGTTGCCAAGCTTTATGATCCCATTCATCGCGATGCTCCCAAATTCAGCGAGCAATCCACCGAGGCGGAAATTTTTGAAACCGGGATCAAGGTGATCGACCTTATTTGTCCGTTCGTCAAGGGCGGAAAGGTGGGTCTTTTTGGCGGCGCCGGCGTGGGCAAGACGGTGGTTATCCAGGAGCTTATCCGCAACATCGCCCAAGAGCACGGAGGATTTTCGGTTTTTGCCGGTGTGGGGGAGCGGACGCGCGAAGGAAATGATCTTTTTCACGAAATGAAGGAATCCGGCGTATTGGACAAGACGACGCTGGTTTTCGGCCAGATGAACGAGCCGCCGGGAGCCCGCCAGCGAGTGGCGCTCAGTGCCCTCACCATGGCGGAGCATTTCCGCGACCGCGAAAACAAGGATGTATTGCTGTTCGTGGATAATATCTTCCGTTTTACACAGGCCGGCTCGGAAGTATCGGCGCTTTTGGGGCGCATTCCTTCCGCGGTAGGTTACCAGCCCACTTTGGCCGAAGAAATGGGTAAGTTGCAAGAGCGGATCACTTCCACCAAGAGCGGTTCTATTACTTCCGTGCAGGCGGTGTATGTGCCGGCGGACGATTTGACCGATCCGGCTCCGGCCACCACGTTCGGCCATTTGGATTCGACGGTGGTTCTTTCGCGTCCGCTTTCGGAACTCGGTATTTATCCGGCTGTGGATCCGCTGGATTCCAGTTCGACTATTTTGGATCCGAACATCGTGGGTCAAGAGCACTACGACGTAGCCCGCGGCGTGCAAAGAGTTTTGCAACGCTATAAGGACCTGCAGGACATCATCGCCATTTTGGGCATGGAGGAGCTTAGCGATGAAGATAAGATCACGGTGGCGCGCGCGCGTAAGATTCAAAAGTTCCTCTCCCAGCCTTTCTTTGTCGCCGAGCAGTTCACCGGAGCGCCTGGCAAATATGTGAAACTTTCCGACACGATCCGCGGTTTCAAGATGCTGCTCGAGGGGGAGCTGGATGATGTCAGTGAACAGGATTTTTATATGAAAGGAAGCATTGATGAAAT
>DAOKZJ010000002.1:7308-67645 GCA_035325685.1 Candidatus Moraniibacteriota bacterium
CAGGTGACGCTGCCGGTGTTGGACGGGCAGGTAACCATTTTGCCGGGTCACCGCTCCTATATTGCCGCGCTCAAGGCCGGAGAAATCATGTTCAAGGAGAATGGTAAGGAGATATTATTGGCTACGTCCGGGGGTTTTATCGAGTTTAACGCCAATAAATTGGTGGTATTGGCGGATACGGCTGAACGTGCAGAGGAAATAGATCTCAAGCGCGCCGAGGAAGCGAGGGCGCGTGCGGAAAAACTTAAAGAAGAGAAAGTTTCCCTGGGTGAATTGGAGTATGCCAAAGTGGCGGCGGCGATTGAAAAAGAATTGGCTCGCGTGAAAGTGGCGCGCAAACACCGCACCAAGCGCGGTCTCAAAATTGACTAAAATAAGTTCAAAATTACAAATACAAAGAGCTGAAGCTGAAATAATATTAAACTGCCAAGGCTTTAATAAGAAAAACTTTTTGAAAATTTTAATCCGGATTTGCAAAAAGTGGCTCGATTTCCAATTTGCAATAATATGGAACAAAAAATTAAAACACTCATTGAGTTAAATCAAAAACATTCGGAACTTTATTGCGCGCAGCGTTTGGAGCGCGCGCTTTACAAGGCTAAACATCCAACCAGGGTGGTGGCTTTTAAATGCATGGATGGACGCATTCATTTGCCAGCCATTACGCATACGCCACTGGGCATAATCAGGCCGTACCGCAATATCGGCGGAAAGTTTGATCTGGGTTGGCCGCTGCTCAACATTTCTTTTGATAGGTCCGTGGAGGGGGCTATTGCCCGGGGTGACCGTGTGTTGGTGTTGGTCACTTATCATTATTCCGCGGGCAGTGAGCATCGTGGCTGCGCAGGTTTTCATTATGATTGCGAGGAAGCCAAGCGCTTCACTGCTACTTTCAAAGAGCAGATCGAGCGGGTTTACGGCAAAGGCAGTCAGGTGGTGGTGCCAATCCTGGTGGGTGTGGAAACAGACAAGGACGCAATGATTTTGCACGGGGCAACCGGAGAAATAGTGGACCTTTCGACTGTGGAACAAGCGGACGAGGAGGATCTGCGCATCATGTTGCGGCGTCTGTATCCGCAAATGCCCGAACGTGTAGTGGAGGACTTGTTGCCATTGGTTGCGGGCAATATCGGGCATATCGCCAAGATTAAGGGGCAAAAACCGCTAAGTGAATTGGAGCATGGGGAATGGGTGTTGGCCGTGGGCAAGGGCTTCGACTGGTTGCACACGCCAAACATGGCTTTGATTGTGGGACCTTATGATCCGAACATCGGCGAACCCATTAAAACGGCTGCCAGTATTATCAAGGGCAATTTGGAGGCCGGGAGGATTGAGCGCAACGGGTTTGTGATTCTCTCTTCGGCGATTTGCGCTGATGCGTATGAGCGGTTGCGCGCTATCGAGCGTTCCAGGTATATGAGCTCTTTGACTAAAGAGATTGTGGAAAAAAATTATCCGGAAATAGTGGAGAAGATGCACATAATGAGCGTGATTATCGACCAGAACACCATGAAGATGGAGGTTGTTGATTAGGCATTATTTTTTCCGGTTTGACAATATTGACGATAAGTATAAAGGGCAATATAATCTGAAATTATCGGCATTTGCCGATAATTTCAGATTTTTGTTTGTTTGACAATCTATAGGCCGTCTTTGAGGCGGTAAAACCAAGAGATAGGAGGAGTATATGGGTAAAGTCTTCTTGAAAGAAGAGGAAGTTTTGCAGGTGAGAGAGTTGAAGAAGATGGGCATCTTGCGTCCTTTTTCTGAAGAGGAAGTCAGGGGTCGTACTAAGAACGGTGGGGTGGCTATACTTTGTGGTGATGGCGATATTGACGCCCGTGGTTACCACAAGAGGGTCATAACTAATCGCCCGCACAGCATTATGATTTTTGGTGGTCCGATTATTTTCGCCAAAACATTTAAGGGTTATGACGGTGGCTTGGTGGATGGGCTGGCAAGGAACATGGGTTGGGGTCGTGTCGCCAAGGAGACTAGTGCGAAATTTCTTTATCCTCATTGGCCTTGCGGTGTGGGCGGGATGCATGGTTATACAATGATTGACGTGCTTAACCTCATGATTGAGGTGGAGCAGTTTTTCAAGGAGTATTCTCGAAGGGTGTACAGTTTTTTCCATGTGGCGAAGAAATTTGCCGATCATGAGGAACAAAATACATATGAGCTTTTTTTGCCGGAAAGGGGTGTGGATCTTTAAGAGGGGCACGATTTTCGAAAGTGCTGTCGACAATGTCGGCAGCGCTTTTTTGCAAACATAAAAAAATCCCCATTTTTTCAAACGGAGATTTTTCCTTCGGGTGCCCGAGGCGAGACTCGAACTCGCATGATGTTGCCATCGGAGGATTTTGAGTCCTCTGCGTCTACCAATTCCACCACCCGGGCTTCTGTAATTTTGCTTCAAATAAGCTATTTTGCAGCTAAGCTACTTTTTCAGGATAGCTATTTGAAAGGCATTTGTCAATGTGCTAGAATACCCACATAACATAAAACATGAAATATGTAACAAGCACGCAGCAAACCCCGTGTTTTTGTTAGATTTTTTATGCTCCATGCTTTACCACGATGGCTAAAATAATTTCATTTATTAACCAAAAAGGCGGGGTGGGTAAAACCACTACGGCAGTTAATTTGGCCGGCTATTTGGCGGATATGGACAGAAACGTCCTTTTGGTGGATTTGGATCCGCAAGGCAACGCCTCTTCGGGACTCGGTTTTGATATTCGCTCCGAGCATAAGGGCTTGTACGATGCCTTGGTGGCGGGGGAGCCGGCCAGGGGACTTATTGTGCGTCCCGAGGGCGCCAATCATGATATTTTGCCCGCCTCGCAGGACTTGGCCGGAGCGGGGGTGGAAATGGTTCATTTTGAAAATCGCGAATACCGCATGTATGAAGTTCTCAGGCAGGTGCGTGCGGATTATGACTACATCATCATCGACTCTCCGCCGAGCTTGGGGCTTTTGACGATCAATGGTTTGGTGGCCAGCGATGCGGTCATCATTCCGGTGCAGACCGAATATTATGCCCTGGAAGGGTTGAGCCAGCTGCTCAGCACCATCAAGCTGGTGCAGACTCATTTGCAACCCAAGCTGGAAATTATGGGAGCGGTGCTTACCATGTACGACAGGCGTAACAGACTTGCGCGCCAGGTGGTTAAGGAAATGCGGGAACATTTCCCGGGGCGCGTTTTTGAAAGCGTCATTCCGCGCTCCGTACGCTTGGCGGAAGCGCCCAGTTTCGGCAAATCCATCTTGGGATTTGATGCTTTTTCCAAGGGCGCGCGTTCGTACAAAAATTTGGCCAAGGAGATTATTGCGTTGGAAGAACGGGTTGATTAGGTGATTGTTTTAAAATTCTTAAGGTTAAATGCCAAATATCAAATATCAAATTAATTTCAAATGATTTAATGCCAACACCGGGCAGAGCGTTATTCATTGATTTGAAATTTGAAATTTGAAATTTGAAATTTTTTATTATGGCGCAACAATTCGGATTGGGTAAGGGCCTTTCCTCCCTCATTCCCAATAAGCAAGTTACGGGCGGTGCGGGCGACGATTTCGTATCTGCTGATTTTGAGAAGAAAAGGGGATCTTCTGGGGAAAATCAGGTGCGTGGTGATAAATATGTGGTTGAAGTGGATATCGACCATGTGGTGCCCAATCCGCATCAGCCCAGGCTTGTTTTTGACGACATTAAGCTTCAGGAACTTTCCGATTCAATCAAGCAACACGGGGTTATCCAGCCCTTGGTGGTGAGCCGCTCCGGCGCGCTTTATGAACTTATTGCCGGGGAGCGTCGTTTGCAAGCCTCCAAGTTGGCGGGACTTAAGAAAGTTCCGGTGATTGTGCGCGACGCCGCCGAAAAGGAAAAACTGGAGCTGGCTATTATCGAGAATGTGCAAAGGCACGATCTTAATCCGATAGAAGAGGCCAAGGCGTATCAAAAGCTCATGGAAAGCTACCAGCTCAGCCAGGAAGAGGTGGCGGCCAAGATGGGCAAGAGCCGCTCGCTTGTGGCCAATAAGGTGCGCCTGTTGGCTTTGCCGGCTGAAATCCAGCGCGCCCTTAGCGAGGGGCGGATAACCGAAGGGCATGCCAAGGCGATTTTGGCTCTGCCGAATGCCGAAAAGCAAAGAGCGCTTTTCGAACTGATTCTTAGGGGTAATTTGACGGTACGTGAAGCGGAAGACAAGACGCGGGAAGTGAAGGCGGCTTCTCACTTAAGGGTGCGCAAAGCCGATCCGGATATGCAAGCAATTCAAGATCGGATTACGGGTGCGCTCGGCACCAAAGTACGTCTTTTGCACTCAGGCAAGGGAGGAAGAATAATTATCGAATATTATTCCGCGGAAGATTTGGGATCCCTCTTGGATAAAATAGCTCCGGAAAATTAGCCAAAGACAAGCATTTCAAACAAACCACCCCTCCAAAGGAGAAAGGGTGGTTTGTTTTTTTTGAAATTTTTTCAGAGAAGCCCTGCTCTTCTCAGTTCGCGGCGGATATGACTCTTGGCCACGGATGTCTTGGTGAAACGCAGCCAATCTTTGTTGGGCACCTTGCGGTCTTTGGCTGTGAGGATTTCTATTACCTGGCCGTTGCTTATGCGATGGTCCAAGGTGACCATTTTCCCGTCAGCTTTGGCCCCGGTGGCGTGATTTCCCACCTCGCTATGAATGGCATAAGCGAAATCTATCGGGGTGGCTCCTTCCGGAAGATCAATGATATCTCCGCGGGGAGTGAAGGCAAAGATATGGTTTTGAAAAAAGTCTATCTTGAGTCCCTCGATAAAAGCGTCATCATCCCTTCCCATTTCACTTTGCCATTCCCTTAGCTGTCTGATCCAGATCAGTTCCTTGGAAGGGGTAGGGGTGCGCTTGGGGAAGATATATCTGCGCCAGGAGCGCCGTTTTTTCTCCCGTTCGTGATATATCCAGTGTGCGGCGATACCGAATTCCGCCTCATCGTGCATTTTTTGGGTACGGATCTGAACCTCTAAAATTTTCCCTTCGGGACCGAAGACGGTGGTATGGAGGGACTGGTATCCATTTGGCTTGGGAAGGGAAATGAAATCTTTGATGCGCCCGACCATGGGTCTGAAGCGTCGGTGGACAATTCCCAGCGCTTCGTAGCAATCCGCCACCTCCGGCACTATTACGCGCAGCGCCGCCAAATCATAGATGCGGTTAATGTCCATGTCGTGCGTGATCAGTTTCATGTAAAGACTGTGCACGCTCTTGCCGCGGCCGTGGATATCTATCACATTTATCCCTCCTTTTTTTAATTCTTTGCGCAGTTCGCGGATGGATTGGTTGACGTATTTTTCCGTTTCGGAAAATTTCTTGTCCAGAAGTTCCTTGGTCTGGACATACTTTTCTGGCTCAATGTAGCGAAAGGCCAAATCGGCAAGCTGGGATTTTATCTCGCCTATCCCTAGGCGATTGGCCAAAGGGACGTATACCTCCATGGTTTCGCGCGCGATCCTTTCGCGCTTTTCCGGGGGAAGCACATTTAGAGTCTGCATGTTATGAAGCCTGTCGGCCAGCTTTATGATAATGACCCGGATGTCGGCAGCCATGGCCATGAGCATCTTGCGCAAGTTTTCCAAATAATATTCTTCGTGCGAACCGCGCAGCTTTATTTTGCCCAGCTTGGTTACTCCATCCACTAGCGAAGCTATTTCTTCGCCGAAAGCTTTGCGCAGCTCCTCCAGGGAAATGGGGGTGTCTTCCGCAGCGTCATGCAGCAGTCCGGCGGCGATTGTTTTGCCGCCCATACCGATTTCGGCCAAGATTTTGGCTACGGCGATGGGATGTTGCACATAATCCTCCCCGGAAACGCGCTTTTGCCCTTGGTGCGCCGTTTGGGCCAATTCATATGCCTTAGTTATCACTTTGACGCGCGCTTCGGAGGGCTTGTTGCGCAAAGCTCCCAAGATGTCGTTAAGTCCCAATTGTGCCATGTTTTTGGTGATACCAATGAAGGAAGTTCATATTACCAAGTATAGGAAAAGGGACTGGAAGTAGCAAGCGGGAGTTAAAAAAACGGAGCTGGTGGCTCCGTTTTTTGCTGTGGAAGATTTTACTGCTCCTGGGAATACCCGCATTCCTTGTTGGAACAAGTTATTTTTCCTTTGGCGGCAAAGGCCAGCGGTTGTCCGCATTTGGGGCACATTTGTCCCGTGGGTTTGTTCCACATGGCAAAATCGCAATCCGGATAGCGGTTGCAACCGTAAAACATTTTGCCGCGCTTGGATTTGCGTGCCACCACGTCTCCTTGGCCGCACTTGGGGCACTTGAGGCCGGTCTTTTGCTCAATTTTCATGATGTTTTTGCACTCAGGGTATTTGGAGCATCCCAAAAATGATCCGTAGCGTCCGCGCTTAACCACCATGGGTGCGCCGCATTTGTCGCACAGGATGCCGGCTGCCTGCGTGTCCTCCTGTTTTTCTTCCTCGGTTTTTTCGGTATATTTGCAGTTTGGGTAATCCGAGCAGGCGATGAATTTGCCAAATCTGCCGTATTTGATCACCAAGGGATTGCCGCACTCGGGGCAATTGCGGTCCAGTTGTTCCTGTTCCTTTTTTACTGAGGCGGTTTTTTCTTCCAGATTCTTATGAAAAGGTTCATAGAAGTCGCGGATCACCGGAACCCAGGCTTTTTCCCCCTGGGCCACTTCATCGAAAGATTGTTCCATTGTGGCAGTGAAGTCTATGCTTACGATCTGAGGGAAGTGCTCTGCCAATAAATCATTGACCAAAAAACCTATCTCTAAAGGGAAGAGGCGTTTTTCTTCGTTCTTGTCCACGTAGTTTCTTTCAATAATAGTGGAGATGGTCGGTGCATATGTGGAAGGACGGCCTATCCCGTGTTCTTCCAGGACCTTAACCAAAGTGGCTTCGTTGTAACGAGGGGGTTTGCTTGTTTGCTTGGGAAGAATCTCCACTCCCTTCAATTCCAATTCCTGCCCCTTGGAAAGATCCGGAAGCAATGTATCGCTGGCTGCCTTTTCGCCGTATAACTTAAGATAGCCGTCAAAAATAACGGTCGAGCCGGTGCTGCGCAAAAGATAAGCGTTCTTTTCTCCCCGGGCTTCAATATCCGCTTTTACTGAATCCAAACGGGCAGCCTGCATCTGGCAGGCAATCATGCGGTTCCAGATCAGGCGGTAAAGCCTGAGCTGGCTTTCATCCAGCGCGCTTGCCAAGGACAGCGGCGTATTTTCCGGATAAGTGGGACGAATGGCTTCATGCGCCTCTTGCGCCGATTTGGAGCGCGTCTTGTAATAGCGAGGGCTTTCTAGGGCATATGCGGAGCCGAATTCCTTTTCGATTGTTTTTCGCGCGGCCATGAGCGACTCGAGTGACAAATTCGTGCTGTCCGTACGCATGTAGGTGATGTGCCCTTGCTCGTACAGTTTTTGCGCTACGCTCATTGTCTGCTTGGCGCTCCATCCCAAGGAAGAAATGGCGGCTTGTTGCAGAGTGGAGGTTGTAAAAGGAGCGGGAGCGGTGCGCTTCGTTTCTTTGCGAGTCAGTTCCTTCACCTTAAAAGACGCCTTCTTTAAATCTTGAGCTATTTCGGCAGCTTGCTTTTCGGAAGAAATGGAAGTTTTTTTGGTGGAGTAAGGTCCGGCAAAAAGGTTAAGTTCTACCGTCTGTTCTATTTTTTCTCCACCTATTTCCACCAAAGGGGCTGCAAAGTCAGCTTCTTTGTCTTGAGGGGAGAGTGTTGCGTTTATCGCAAAAAAATCTTCCGCTTCAAATTTTTCTATCTCGCGTTCCCTTTCCACGATAAGTCTTAAGGCCACGCTCTGCACTCTTCCGGCGCTAAGACCGCGGCGGATTTTTTTCCAAAGAAAAGGGGAGAGTTCATAGCCCACCAAGCGATCCAATACGCGGCGCGCCTGCTGAGCATCCACCAGATTGAGGTCTATCTCTCGTGGATTTTCGAGAGCCTTTTTTATAGCGCTTTCCGTGATTTCATGAAAAACGATCCTGCTGAAAGGCTTGCTCAGTTTTTTTGTTTTCGTTGCCAAAGATTTTTTTGCAAGGGAGGATTTGCCACTTGGGATTTCCAGGCCAAGAGCTTGGCACAGATGCCAAGAAATAGCTTCTCCTTCGCGGTCTTCATCGGAAGCCAGGATTATTTCTTGCGCTTTTTCGGCAGCTTTCTTGAGTTCGCTCACCTTGGTGCGTGCCTTGGTGGGGATGACGTAGCGCGGAGTGAAATCTTTCTCGATATCGATGCCCATGTCGCTTTTGGGGAGGTCGCGGACATGCCCAAAAGAAGACTTCACGTTGAAGCCCTTGCCCAGGAATTTGGAAATAGTTTTGGCTTTGGTGGGGGATTCGACGATTACTAATTTCATGCAGGATTGGTGAATTGTTATATCGCTAAATCGCTAAGAACTGTTTAGCGATTTGGCAAAATGACCATTCCGTCGTTTAAAAGCTAAAGGCTTAAATGCGCAAATAATTTCTTCCGCCCATATCGCGGATAAGCCCTTTTAGCTCCAAAAGCGAAACGGCCGCAGCTGCGCGCGATGTCTCCAGTGTAGACAGTTTGATTATCCTGTCAATGTGCAGCTGTTCATCGGTTAGGACATGGAGGATGCGTTTTTCATCTGCACCCAGATCAAATTCCACCTCCTTTTTTTCCAAGGGAGCAGTTTGGCTTAGTCTTAATTCTTCCAGCACATCCGCGGCACTGGCGATCAATTTGGCGCCTTTTTGGATGAGCGCATTGGTTCCTTCCGATCGGGGCGAGAAAATGGAGCCCGGCACGGCAAAGACGTCGCGGCCGCATTCCAAAGCATGCGTGGCGGTGATAAGTGAGCCGCTGGAGGCAGATGCTTCCACGACCAAGGTCGCTGCGGAAATGCCAGCGATGATGCGGTTACGCGCCGGAAAAGTTCCGACGCTTGGCTCGGTCCGGGGTGCATATTCGCTCAACACCAGACCGCCGCAAGATATTATTCTTTCGGCCAAAGCGGCGTTGGCACGCGGGGCGACGGAGGAGGGATCCGGTCCGGATCCGAGCACCGCTATTGTTTTGCCGCCGCCTTCCAAGGCGCCTTCGTGGGCGACAGCATCTATTCCCAGTGCTAAGCCGCTGGCTATGCAGACGCCGCTGCGGGCCAAGTCGCGCGAAAGGGAAAAAGCCGCTTGCCGGCCATAAGCCGTGTGGGCGCGCGATCCCACAACGGCGACGGTGGGCAGGTCCAGGCAACTGCAATCGCCGCGTGCGTAAAGTACGGCAGGTGCATCATCGAGCTGGCGGAGCAGCCGGGGATAAGGCGGATCAAGCAAGGTGAGTACCTGTATTTGCGCGGCCGCAAGTGTTGTTTGCAGTTTGGTCAAATCGCAGTTTTTGCGGTGACTGTCTATGGAAAGAGCGGCTTTTTGGCCGATGCCGCTTTCTGCCAGGTCTGGCAAAGTTGCTTGCCAGATTTTTTGTCCGCTTCCAAAATATGCCAAAAGAGCAGCCATTTTTTTGGCACCTATTCCTTCCGTACCGGCAAGAGCTGCGACATACAAGTTGTCTGCCAATTCGAGCATGGCTATTTGGGGGCTCGGATTACATATGCATATAACAAGTATATAATAAAACCGCTTTCTCTCATTGACAAATTTCTGTTAAGGAAGTATGGTGTGGAGATTTGGCGGAAGGACTTGCTCTGTCCGTAGTTCCAAAGCCGGACATTCCTCCTTTGTCTGGCCGGTAGATGAAAGCATGTCTTGTATTTCTTCGGGAAATGAAGATGTCGCTGCGGATGGAGCAAGCTTTTTCGTTCAGTTGATTCGGGGCCGTCTGGAGCCAAAAAAAGCCACCCAATTGACAAAAAGCAAAAAAAGGAGTATAATTGAAAAAGGAAGATTGGAAAACAGAACGAAAAGCAAAAAAGACTCAAAGCAGTTGTTTTCGGTGCTTTGACAACAAGGGACAGTCCCGGGGGAGGGGTTTGTCCTTTGTTGCTTTTAAAGGAGATCTTGCTTGTTATCTTAGATCTTCAGAGCCAAACAGAAGGGAGGTGGCGGACATGCCGGCTACTCAAAGCAAGGCGGAGCCCATGGTCTGGCTGCTTGTTTCCACTTGTGGCGAAAGGCAAGTAATTTTGGTGCCCGAGCGCCGCAAGGATCCTGTGGGGATTCCCTTGATCGGGAAACGCAAAACCGATCCCGGACACAAGATCCTGAGCAGGTGAGCGTTTCATGCAATGTCATGGCGCTCTTTTTTTGCGAATATCTCTCAGAAAGGCCTGGCGGCTATTTCGCCGGATAGTTTTTTTAGCCGGGCGAGTTCTGTGGCAGAAAAATTTTCGAGCACAAATACTTCACCGGGAATGCTTCGCTCTTTCTTTTTTTCGCTCCCTTCGATCCCGAGGCGAATCCTTTGGAAGTTTTGTGTTCCTAGCTGGGCTATGAGTGACTTTGCACCGTTGTGTCCGCCGCTGGAAGAATCAGGGGAAATTTTCATCTCTCCTGCGGCTATATCCAAATCGTCGTGGATAACCACTATGTTTTCCAACGGCACTTTGTAAAAATCAACAAGTGCTTTGACGCTGTGGCCGGAACGGTTCATGAAGGTCTGAGGCTTCACGAGCAAGATCTTTTCGCCGCCGCGCACTCCCTCGGACAATTGAGCGGAAAACCGGGAATTTTCTTTGAATTCGGGAAATTCCCAGAGGCGGCGGATTTCGTCAAGTGCGATAAAGCCGGCATTGTGCCTCGTTTTTTCATATTTTTCTCCGGGATTGCCCAGGCCGATAATCAGTTTCATTCTTTTTGGGTTAAGTGCTTATTTTTTATAAATTTCTGCTCTTTTTTATAACTGCCAAGTCTGGGTTCTTGCCGAGAAATATCCATAAGGAGCGTCACTGCCTGGAAAAAAATGTCTTGATTGATTTTCATTCCAATGCGGAGCCTTGTTCCTTGGCCAAATCCTCCATCGAATCTTCTTCGAAAGAAAGAATCTCTTCCGTTTCTGTGCCCACAAGGAGAAGGAAATCGTATTTTGTGGTTTCGTCATCCGATCCCTCGTTTCGCTCCAAGGAGGCGCCCAGGGTTTTTACCATTTCGTCGGCGCTATATATTTTGGAACCGTTGGTGTGATCCCAAATACGTGTCTTTGGCGAGGATTGGGAATTTTCCTGGCGCAAAGCAATCGTTGATTCTTCGCCCAGGCGCTGCCTTAAAAGGTCTTGAATTCTTCTGGCGGCCGCACTTGCGGGCTTGCTGTAAGAGATTAAGACCCGTGGTTTTTCTTTGGCTATTTCTGCCGCACGTTTTTGCAAAACTGCGCGGTCAAAAATGTTGGCAGCCAAATCCTTTATTTCATGCCAGTTTCCGGAGCGGGGAATTAAGATGAAAGCGCGCGAGCCTCCCAGCTCCACATGCGAAACCCGCAGCAAGCTTTCGCGTTTCCAGGCGTCCACCACGGCGGTAGAAATGTTTTGCGTATCCAGCTCTTTGCTGAGCGCAGCAATGCGCAGCATTTCTTCCAGCCGCAAATTGGTGCGAACATGACTTCCTAGTGCATTCAGCAGTTCGCTCATAGCCGAAGCATTGAGGATCGTGCCGATACTGAAGACTTTGCCTTTGATGGCTTGCAAGGCTTGTTGTTGTCTTTTGGCTCGGCCGAAATCCCCTTCGGGGTCGCTATGCCTTTCTCGTACATATTTGAGCGCGGTTTTACCGTCCAGCTCGTGGAGTCCTTTTTTGAGAGAGAAAGTTTCGTAACTGTAATTTGGTCCGGGATAGCGCGTGTCATAAATATCCCTCTCTACCATAACCCTGATGCCGCCCAATGCGTCGATCATTTTTTCGAAACCTTCAAAGTCAACCACCAGGTAATAATGCAAAGGGAGTCCGGTGATTTCCGAAACCGCTTGCGTTATCGGCTCGAGATTTTTTCCTGAAGACAAGCCGTATTGGTAAAGGGTATTCAGTTTGCTTTGGCGTTTTTCTTGGGGGATTTCCACGTAAAGGTCGCGCGGGAGCGAGATGAGGGCGATGCGTTTTTCTTTTAGACTGAGGCTGGCGATCATGATCGTGTCAGTCAGGTTCGTGCCGGGTTTTCCTTCGCCGGCTGCACCTAAGAGCAAAATGTTGATGCGTCCTTCTTTTTCGCCGCGCAACTTGGGAGCATCGGCACGTTGAGCCAAGACAAGAGAACGGGCTTCTTCCAAGAGAGTGGGTTGTTCTTTTTCCAAGGACAACGTTTTGCGGCTGGCTTGGTGGGTTTTGAAAAGCATGAATGATCCGTAAGAAAAAGCGGACAACAAAAACAAAAGCAAAAAAGAGAAAGCGAGTTTGCCACTTTTTTTGCCATTTTTTCTCTCTTCGTGGGTCCGGTAAGAGGAAAGAGAGCGCGCCAAATCCCGCAGGTCGGCTTTGGGAAGCGGAGCTTCCTTTTGCGGCATGCGTACGGGGGCGCTAGCGGGCTTTGGATATATACTGTGGTTTTTTCGCTGAGTGCGACGAATACCGTCCATATAGCCTAATGGTAGCTCAAATATGCGGTTGGCCACAAGGAGTAATTTCCAACCCTTGCAAAGACACTTTTTTTGTGCTAAGATGGGCGTACTTGCGGCAAGTTTTGGCTTGTCTGAAACCTTTTCAAAATATGGAAGATTTGAAGCGCGAAAAAAATGCTTCCCAACAAGAAGATGATGTTTATTACGGCGTGGGTAGTTTTTTGTGGGAAGTGGTCAAAGTTTTCTTTTGGGCGCTTTTGATTATCGTGCCGATCCGGGTTTTTCTTTTCCAGCCTTTTTTTGTGCAGGGCGCCAGCATGGAACCTAATTTCCATGACGGCGATTACCTTATAGTGAACGAATTTGGATATAAGGACACGGAAATATCCCTGGCAGGAACATCTCTTTTAGCCGTCCATCCTTTCCGCGACCTAGAAAGGGGCGACATCGTGGTTTTCCAGTATCCGCGCAATCCCAAACAATATTTTATCAAGCGCATTATCGGCTTGCCGGGGGAGACGGTCATGGTCAAGGAAGGAAAAGTTTTCGTAACGCCTAAAGAAGGAGGGGAGGCCAAGATGCTCGATGAGCAGGCGTATGTAGATGAAAAGGTGAATACGGCGGGCAATGTGAGCAAGGTTTTGGCGCAAGATGAATATTTTGTAATGGGTGACAACAGGCCCCAAAGTCACGATTCGCGCGCCTGGGGTCCGGTGACGAAGGACAAAATCGTAGGCAAGGTGCTGCTCAGAGCCTGGCCGCTGGGAAAAGCAAGAGTTTACTGACAAATAAAAAGCACATTTCCGCCGCCGTTTTCTCCAAAGAATTCGGCGCGGCTTATTTTTTAAACGCACCAAGGGTATGGCATCCAAAGCTCCCAAGAAAGCCGCAAAGGCTGTCGTAAAAAAAGGCGCCAAGCGCCAAGCCGCTCCAGTTAAAAAGAGCGCAAAAAAAGTTTCCTCCAAGCAAGCGAAAGCCGCAGCGAAAGTGGAAGAGGAAATAATGCTTCAGCCTCCGCGCGGAATGCGTGATTTGTTGCCTGGCGATCAATCTTATTGGAATCAAATCAGGCGCGTGACTGCTCGCATGGCGCACGAATATGGATTTTTGCGGATCGATACGCCAATCTTGGAATATGCCAACTTGTTTGTCCGCTCCATCGGGGAGGGGACGGATATTATCGACAAGGAGATGTATATCTTTTCCACCAAGGGTGGAGACAAGGTGGCGCTTCGACCGGAATTTACGGCGGGAATAGCCCGTGCTTATATTCAGCATGGCATGACGGTGTTGCCCAAGCCCATCAAGCTTTTTTCAACCGGTCCGGTGTATCGCTATGACCGCCCGCAGGAAGGGCGTTATCGCGAACATTTCCAAGCCAATTACGATATTTTCGGAGAGCAGGATCCTATTTTGGACGCGCAGCTCATTCAGTTGGCACATCGCGTGGTGATCGCTTTGGGCATCAAGAACGTGCAATTCCAAGTAAATTCCATCGGTTGTCCCAAGTGCCGCGCGGATTATCAAAATCTCTTGGTTTCTTATTTTGAGTCCAAGCGACAAAAGCTTTGCCAAAACTGCAAAAAGCGCATGGAAACCAATCCGCTGCGCATCTTGGATTGCAAGGAGGACAAATGCGCCCAGGTGGCAGCCAGCGCTCCGCAGTCGGTGGATCATCTTTGTCCGGAATGCCGCACCCATTTCAAGCATCTGTTGGAATATCTGGATGAGTTGGAAGTGCCCTATGTAATCAATCCTCGCTTGGTGCGCGGGCTCAGCTATTACACCAAGACCGTTTTTGAAATATGGTCTGGAGATGAGGAAGGACATAAGTTTTCATTGGGCGGAGGCGGACGGTATGATCACTTGGTGGATGAGCTTGGCGGCGAACACACTCCGGCTATCGGATTTGCGCTGGGAATGGATCGTTTGGTTGCCGAAATGCGTCGCGTGAGCGCCAAGGCTTATGTGGAGCCGCGTCCGCGCGTCTTTCTGGCTCAGCTGGGGGATTTGGCCAAGAAAAAAAGTTTGCGGCTTTTTGCCGAACTTCAGAAAAACGGGATATTGGCCGCCGAATCTTTCGGTCGTGGATCGCTCAAGTCGCAATTGCGCGTGGCTGATCGCTTGGGTGTGGAGGTGACGCTCATCGTGGGGCAAAAGGAAGCATTGGATGAGACTGTGATCATCAAGGACATGGTGAGCGGCACCCAGGAAACCGTTTCCAACGTTAAATTGGTAAATGCTGTCAAAAAGATACTCAAAAACAATATCGTGGTTTCACACGAATAGGGAGTATTTTTCAGTTGCGCTTGCCGCTTTATCTTGCGGATGCAAGTAAGGCGGCTGGATATTTTTTGGCAAAAACATATGAAAAAGGAATTGCCGAAAGAGGCTGCTTGTCTTTTTTGTAAAATAGCTGCCAAAGAAATTCCGGCCAAAATCGCTTATGAGGATGAGTCGGTGGTCGCATTCGCCGATATTAACCCGCTCGCCCCGATCCATTTATTGATCATTCCCCGAAAACATGTGTCCTCCCTAAATGAGCTAGAAAAAGGGGAAGAGCTTCTTTTGGGCAGAATGCTTAAAGTTGCCGTGACTTTGGCTAAAAAACAAGGCATTGCCGCAGGCGGATACAAACTACTTATTCGCACAGGTGAACACGGCGGACAAGAGGTGCCGCATGTCCATCTGCACCTAATCGGAGGCGCACCCTTGGAAGAAACGATTCGTGTGCGTAAGACGCTTTGAGGCGAAAAAAGCAAATTTGTCTGGCGCAGTGCTTTTGTAAGAAGGTTTAAGCGAGAAGGCCATGTTGGTTGACGGCGTGGCTATAATATGGTAAGGTAGAAAAGTGCTTAAATTACCCCAAAAAGACGAAAGGAGGTTGCTTTATGATAGAAGTACGCAAGAAGGACAAAGAAACTACGGAAAGCTTGATCCGCCGCTTTTCCCGCCGCATCCAGCAGAGCGGAGTATTGGTGCGCGCCAGAAGGACGCGTTTCCGCACGGAAGAAAAGAGCAAGGTTGAAAAGCGCGCCGAAGCTATTTACAAGGTAAGGATCCGCAAGGAGATAGACCGCTTGAAGAAGCTTGGTAAATTCGACGATGAGGCTCTGCGCAACATCAAGCGCAAGATGGGCGGCAGATAAGGATTTGAACAAAGGCGCGCCGTAAGGCGCGTCTTTTCTTAAAAACATATTTTATTATATTTATGACAACCAAAGAAAGGATTGTGGCTGACCTGAAAGCTGCCATGAAGGCGGGTGACAATGTGGTGCGTGACACTTTGCGCATGCTCGATAGCGCAATTAAAAATATTGAGATAGAGAAAAAGAAGCGCGAAGAGGGGCTTGGCGAAGAAGAAGTCCTTGAGGTGGTCATGCGCGCAGTTAAACAACGCGTCGACAGCATAAGCCAGTACGAGCAGGGGGGACGCAGCGAGTTGGCCGACAAGGAACGCGGGGAACTGGAGATACTCAAGCGTTATCTGCCGGAGCAGCTGGGAGAAGAGCAGGTGCGCGCAGTCGTACGGGAGGTGATTTCGACTCTTGGGGAAAAGGCTTCCCTGGGCGCGGTCATGGGTCAAGCGATGACTCGTCTTAAGGGCAAAGCTGACGGTAATTTGGTGCGCAAAATAGCCGCCGAGGAATTGGCGGTAAAGTGATATGTCTTTGGAAATAGAATTTTTGGATAAGACTGAAACGGCCTTTCCGGAAGAAATGGTTCGAAAAGTGCTTGCAAAAACATTTACCGAGGCGGGCGTGAAGATGGAGGGGGGAGTTTGGGAAGTGAGCGTGACGCTGGTTGGCGAAAAGGAGATGGCTGAACTCAACGGACAATGGTTGGGCAAGGATTTTCCGACGGACGTCTTGTCTTTTGCGCAAACGGAAAATCCCCAGCAAGCGCGGGAAGCTTCTGGACAAGGGGGCCGCGTTTTTCTGGGGGAAATTATTTTGTGCCCCGCATACATAGAAAAAAGCGCGCCGCTTCAGCAAAAAAGTTGGGAATGGGAGATGGCGTACATGATAAGCCACGGATTGCTGCATCTTTTGGGATATGAGCACGGAGAGGAAATGTTCTTGGTTCAAGAGCGGGTCGCTGACTCGCTCAGCCGGTAAATATCCTCCGGCCTTCCGTTTTGGAGGGGTACGGCTTATAATGCCAGATAGGAGGAGAAAAATTCATCATTGCTTTTCAAAAAATTATGCGCAGCAGTTTAAAACAATTTAAAAAAAGCGTATCGCATGCCTTGGACGGGCTTGGATACGTGGTAAGGCATGAGCGTAATTTCCGCATCGAACTTTTCTTTGCGGTTTTGGTTATGGGCGCCATTCTCTTTTTTGACATGCGCGGCTGGGAGGCGGTTATTTTGATTTTGATGATAGCTGCGGTTTTGGTAGCGGAATTGACCAATACGGTTTTCGAGCGGGTGGTGGATATCCTTAAGCCGCGCATTCATCCGTACGCCAGGCTTATCAAGGATATTATGGCTTCGGTGGTACTGCTCACCTCCCTTACGGCTTTGGTAGTCGGCGTGATAGTTCTCTGGCCGCATTTCTACGCCTTTTTTGTCGCATTGTTCTAGAAAGGGGATTTCTGGCCGGCAGGTCATTTTGTGCCGGCGTTTTTTTGTGTATAATGAAGGATATGCTTATTTGTTCGGGATAATTTTAGGGCGAAATGCGCCGTTGAAGACAAGAGGGCTTTTGCGGCAAGAGATATTTGGGAGGGAAAAATAAAAACCCGCTTTACTTTAAAACCCCTTATGGGACGGGAAACATTTATTACAGCCATTGATATAGGATCTGCCAATGTACGCACGCTGATAGCGCATTGGGGCGGAACTGACGAACAGCTGCGCGTGGTAGGCGTAGGCAGTGTTTGCGCTTCGGGCATGCGTCGCGGAGTGGTGATCGACAGCGATGAGGTGGCCAGAGCTATCCACGCCAGCGCTCAGCAGGCGCACCGAATGTCTGGTGTCCAGACACACCGCGCGATTATCAATATCGGCGGAGCGGATGTGCACATGCAAAATTCCAAAGGAGTGGTGGCCGTGGGGCGTGCCGATGGGGAAGTGGTGGAGGATGACGTCAGTCGCGTAATAGGCGAGGCGCAGCTTGTGCCGCTGCCCATGAACCGGGAGGTTGTGCACGTCATTCCCAGGTCTTTTCGCCTGGATGACCAAGGCGGCGTAAAGGATCCGGTCGGGATGCGGGGAGTACGACTTGAAGTGGACGCCCTTGTTATCGAGAGCGGTGCAGCGCAAGTAAAAAATCTCACCAAATGTGTTTATCAGGCCGGATTCGAAATAGATGATATCGTTTTGGAGCCATTGGCTGCAGCTACGGCCATTTTGAGCAAAAGACAGAAGGAATTGGGCGTGGCGGTTCTTAACATCGGCTCCGGGACAACGTCCTTGGCCGTGTATGAAGAAGGGGAGCTTATTCACACCACCATTATTCCCGTAGGCGCCGGGCATGTGACTAATGATATAGCCATAGGTTTGCGCACCTCGATCGATGTGGCGGAGCGTGTCAAGCTGGAATACGGCAGCGCTCTTTGTCGGGAAGTTTCCGTAAAAGAGGAAGTCGATCTGTCCAGTATAGATTCGCACGAAGATGCCGTCGTTTCCCGGCACCATGTAGCGGAAATAATCGAAGCGCGCACGGAAGAACTTTTTGATATGGTGCAAAACGAGCTCAAAAATATCGGCAAGGCCGGTCTTTTGCCGGCCGGAGTAGTCCTTTGCGGCGGCGGAGCCAAGCTTATGCATATTGTGGATTTGGCTAAGGAAAAGTTGGGTCTTCCGGTGCAGATAGGTTTTCCAGCCGGGTTGGGGGGGATATTGGACAAGGTGGATGATCCTTCTTTTGCGACTGTTGCCGGGCTGCTTCTTTGGACACAGGAAAGCCGTTCACTTGCCGTGCCCGCAGACAATTCCTCCAAAATGTTTTCCAAATTGGTTCGTTCCAGCGGGGGCTCTATTGAGGCGGTAAGGGGATGGATGCGCAAATTCTTGCCGTAACATGGAGAAAGCCTTATTTTTAGGGCGTTTCTTGACATGGCTCGAAGGGGCGTGATAGAGTGAAATACTAAAACAAAACCGGTTCCCTGAAAGTTGGAGCATTCAAATTTATCTCATTCAAAAGCGTCTGTCGGGCGCGCCAAAGCGCGCTGGGGCAGCGCGCTTAAAGCAGTTATGGCTGAAATAAAACCGGATATCGAGACATTTGCACGCATCAAAGTTGTCGGAGTGGGAGGCAGCGGTGGCAACGCCCTTAGTCGGATGATCGATGCCAAGATCAAAGGTGTTGAATTTGTGGCAATTAACACCGATGCCCAAGCTTTGCATCACAGCAAGGCACAGGAAAAGGTGCATATCGGCAAAAATCTGACCAAAGGTTTGGGTGCCGGCATGAATCCGGAAATAGGACGCCAGGCGGCAGAAGAAAACCGCGATGAGATCCAGGAGGTGCTCAAAGGTGCGGACATGGTTTTTGTGACTTGCGGTCTGGGCGGAGGTACCGGTACCGGTGCCGCTCCGGTGGTAGCTGAAACAGCCAAGGAGCTTGGAGCCCTTACCGTCGCGGTCGTAACCAAGCCTTTTGCGTTCGAAGGGGCTCAGCGCCGTTCTTTGGCGGATGAGGGACTTCAAAATCTTAAAGAGCGCGTGGATACGCTTATCACCATTCCGAACGACAAGCTGCTTTCGATCATCGATCGCAAGACGACGCTGATCAACGCTTTCCGTATCGTGGATGATATTCTCAGACAAGGCGTACAGGGAATCTCCGATCTTATCACCAAGCCCGGAATAGTTAACGTGGACTTTGCGGACGTGCGCACAATTATGAGTGATAGCGGCAGCGCTTTGATGGGTATCGGTGTGGCCAGTGGAGAGACCCGCGCTTCGGAAGCGGCCAAAGCGGCCATCAATAGCCCGTTGCTCGAACTTTCCGTGGACGGAGCCAAAGGCGTGCTTTTCAATATCTCCGGCTCCAACGACTTGACGATGCTTGAAATAAACGAGGCTGCCAATATCATCACCGAAAGCATCGATCCGAATGCCAAGGTCATTTTCGGAGCCGTGGTGGACGACCAAATCAAAAAAGGCGAAATCCATATCACGGTGGTAGCTACCGGCTTTGACAGCGACAGGCGCATGGAAAATCCCTTGGTCAATCGGGTACCGCTGCGCGCACAGTCTGCGCCGGAAACGGCTTTGCCGGTCCAGGAGGAAGAAGCAGAGGCGGAACAACCCAAGGAGAGGGTGACTTTCCCGACCAAGAAGCTTTTTGAGCCCAAGATGATTATCGAGGAAAAAATTCAGCCCAAGCCGACTCCGACCGCTCCGCAGCCTGCAGCAGAAGATGACGAGCTGGAAATACCGGCGTTTATTAGGCGCAAAATGGAAAAGTAGAAAGAAATTGTATCTTGCCGTAAGACAGGGGAGGAAATCCCCTGTTTTTATGTCGGGATTTTTTTGAAAACGCGCCCACTTTGGAGGCGGATTTTTCGGGTAATATTGGACCCCTTTTTTTTCTTCTTTTGTTGGATCCCCTGCTTCGTTGCGTTGTGGATAACTTTGCACTTTGGCTTATTTGCGGCAAGTTGGCACAGTACTAGCTCTTGTGGTACAATGAGCCTGTAATACACAAGATGTTGTGGTTTTCGTCTAAAGTGCTCCAGATTTGGATGGCAAAAAACCGCTCTTGTCAAGTGCTTTTAAAAAACAAAGGAAAGATAAAAACCCCAGGGTTTGTAAAGTTCTTAACGCTTGGCGTTATAAACGGTATAAGCACTAACAAAGGTTTATGATGTGTCCATTTTGCGCTCATGGTGATACCAAGGTGGTCGACTCGCGCTCAGTCAGTGATGGCAGGGCCATCCGCCGGAGGCGCGAGTGTGAAAAATGCCAAGCGCGTTTTTCCACGTACGAAGAGATGGAAATTATGCGGCTGACGGTTATCAAGCGCGGCGGTGCCCGCCAAGAATATGATCGGTCCAAATTGGAATCCGGTATCCGCAAAGCCTTGGAAAAGCGCCCGGTAGGCGAGGATCGAATACTTAGGATCGTGGGAGATGTGGAATACGAGATTCATGCGCGCGAAACGCAAGAGATTTCCAGCAAAGAGATAGGGCGCATAGTGCTGGCTAAGCTCAAGGAAACAGACGAAGTGGCCTATTTGCGTTTTGCCAGCGTCTACAAGTCATTCAAGAGCGCCGAGAGCTTTCTGCGCGAAATGGAAAAGCTCAGCACTTGAAAATAAATTAAAGCAAAAAATAAATCAGCATTAATTAATTTCCGGGGGGAATACAAAACCGTATGGCAGCGAAAACAAAAGCCGCTTCGCGAGCAAAGGCAAAAGCCAAAAAAACCAAAGTTTCCAGCAAGGTGTCGCAAAAGGCCTTGGCAAAGAAGGCTAAGGCGCCGAAAGCTGCCTTGAAAAAGCAGTCGTCCAAGAAGAAGGGGGCCGTTTCCAGGGCGCTTTCAACGGCAGGAATGAAAGTCATCAAGCGCAGCGGGCGCATGGTGCCTTTCGATCAAAAAAAGATAACTGTAGCGGTAGGTAAAGCCCTTGCGGTGACAGGCGAAGGATCCGCGGCGGATGCCAAGAAAGTGAGTGACAAGGTTGTCCAGTTGCTCCAAAAAGGTGCCAAAAAAGGGTATGTGCCGCAGATCGAAGAGATTCAGGATCTCGTGGAGCGCGTGCTTATGATTTTGGATTTTGACGAAACGGCCAAGGCGTACATTTTGTACCGCGAGCAGCATCGCAAAATCCGCGAAACGGAGCAGTCCTTGGATGAAGCAGTTTCCTTGGTGGATAAATATATCGAGGAGATAGACTGGAAAGTGAAGGAAAACGCCAACATGGCCTATTCGCTGCAAGGATTGAACAATTACATTTCTTCCATCGTCAGCAGCAAATACTGGATGAACCGCGTGTATACCAAGGAAATTCGCGCGGCGCACGAAGGAGGAGATTTCCACATCCATGATCTTCAGCTGATCGCGGCTTATTGTTGCGGCTGGGATTTGCAAGATCTTTTGCGCAGGGGATTTACGGGCGTGCCGGGCAAAGTGGCTTGCAAGCCCGCCAAGCATTTCGGCGCTGCCTTGGGACAGATGGTCAACTTCATCTATACGCTGCAAGGGGAAGTAGCGGGAGCCCAGGCTTTTGCCAACTTCGACACCTTGCTCGCTCCGTTTGTGCGCGTCGACAAACTTACATATCAGCAGGTCAAACAGGAAATCCAGTCATTCGTGTTTAATATGAATGTCTCCACCCGTGTGGGGTTCCAGACGCCTTTTTCCAACATCACCATGGATGTGATCCCCCCCAAGACATTGGCCAAGGAGGCGGTGCTTATCGGCGGGGTGCCGCAAAAAGAAACATACGGCGAGTTCCAAGAAGAGATGAACATGATCAATAAGGCTTTTGCCGAAGTGATGAGCGAAGGGGATGCCAATGGACGTATCTTTACTTTCCCTATCCCGACTTACAATATCGGCAAAAACTTCAACTGGGATGATGAGCGGTTTAATCCTATCTGGGAAATGACTGCCAAATACGGCATTCCTTATTTTGCCAACTTCATCAATTCGGACATGGATCCCGATGATGCCAGATCCATGTGCTGCCGTCTGCGCCTGGATAACCGCGAGCTGCACAAGCGCGGCGGAGGCTTGTTCGGCGCCAACCCGCTTACCGGTTCGGTGGGGGTGGTTACCATCAACTTGCCCAGGCTCGGGTATTTGGCCAAAGGCAAGCGGGATTTTTACAAAAAACTTGATTATCTGATGGATCTGGCCAAGGACAGCTTGGAAACCAAGCGCAAATTGGTCGAGGGTCTTACGGAAAAAGGTCTTTATCCCTATACTCGTTTCTACCTGGATGCCATCAAGATGCGCCGCGGCCAATATTGGGCTAACCACTTTTCCACGATCGGCTTGGTGGGGATGAATGAGGCATTGGTGAATTTGACCGGCAAGGATATCACCACCGTCGAAGGGCAGCAATTGGCGGAAGAGATCTTGGTGCATATGCGCGAGCGCATCACCGGATACCAGGAAAAGACCGGAAATTTGTACAATTTGGAAGCGACTCCGGCCGAAGGCACCGCTTATCGCCTGGCGCGCATCGACAAGCAGAAGTATCCGGAAATTATTTTCGCCAATGAAAAAGCGGTGCGTCAAGAAAGCGCCGAGCCGTATTATACCAACTCTTCGCAATTGCCGGTTTCCTTTACGGAAGATATCTTCGAAGCACTGGACTTGCAGGACAAATTGCAAACCAAATATACGGGAGGAACCGTGCTTCACGGATTCTTGGGGGAAAGACTTTGGGACATCACGGCAGTGAGAAAGTTGGTGCGTAAGATTGCCGAAAGTTACGCGCTGCCTTATTTTACGCTGACTCCCACCTTCTCCATTTGCCCGATTCATGGATATATAGCGGGAGAGCATCACACCTGTCCCAAATGCGTGGTGGAGCAAGAAACGGAAGTTTACTCGCGCGTGGTGGGCTATATCCGTCCGGTGGAGCAATGGAACAAGGGCAAGCGCACGGAATTTGATGACCGCAAGGAGTTTGTGGTGGAAAAGGGAAACAAGAAATAAACCCAAACAAAAAGACGCCCGGATATTTTCCAGTCCATGCCTTAAGCGGCCGCGTGGCACGGACAAGGAAGATTTCTGGAGCGATTGGATAAGGTGCGCTAAAAAATAAAACGAAAAAACATATGGCAGAGAAATATATGTGCCACGATTGCGCCAAGGTCTTGGCTCGTGATGAGCAATACATGCCTTACAAGGTGGGAAGCGATGTATATATCAAGTGTAAAGATTGTCACAAGGCGGATCCGGTGCTCAGGAACTTCCGCACGACCGAAGTTTACTCGCGCGTGGTGGGCTATATCCGTCCAGTGGAGCAATGGAACAAAGGCAAGCGCACCGAGTTTTCGGATCGCACGGAATTTGTGGTAGAGCAGGCGGCTTGCGCAAGTTGTTAAAACGGCTTGACTGGAAAGAAAATGGGGGCAATCTTGCGTAGGCGGGGTTGCCTCGAATTTTCTAAGATCGCTGCGCCCAAGGCGTGCGGGCCGGCAAAATTAAAAATTTGAAATTAAAATTACGCGTATGCGTTTGGGTGGATTCCAAAAACTTACACTTATAGATTATCCCGGCAAGATTGCTACGACCGTGTTCACGGTGGGTTGTTCTTTCCGTTGCGGTTTTTGCCATAATCCGGAACTGGTGCTTTCTGAAATGTTTCCACCGCTTTCAAATATGGAGCAGGATTTTTTTTCTTTTTTGGAAAAACGCAAGGGAAAGCTGGACGGCGTATGCATCACAGGCGGGGAGCCGACCATCCAGCCGGATATTTTGCCGTTTATGCGCCGCGTCAAAGAGCTGGGTTACGCTATAAAATTGGATTCCAACGGGACGCGTCCGGATGTTCTGCGCAAGGTTTTTGCCGAGGGCTTGGCTGATTACGTGGCTATGGATATTAAAAGCAGTTTGGAAAATTATTCCTTGGCTGCGGGGGTGAAGGTGGATACGGCACGTATTGAGCGTAGCGTGGAGCTGATTCGCTGCAGCGGTTTGCCATACGAATTCCGCACCACCGTGGTTCCGGCCATTCATACCGAACAGGATTTTAGCAAGATCGGGGAATGGCTTAACGGATCGCGCGCTTATTATTTGCAAGAATTTCGTCCGCAGCGCACGGTGGATCCGGCTTTTGGCAAAAAGAATGCCAAGCAGTTGGATCTGGATGCTATTTGTGCTGCCCTTAAGCCTAATTTTGCCAAAGTGGAGGTGCGCCGCAGTTTTTGAGGCTGAAACAAGACGGTTGCTGCGTGCGTAAAAGTAAGAGAATCTTTTTTGTATGCGTGATATGCGCGGAATGGATGTTAAAATAGCGGTAGTTCTTTTTTTGAGCATAGTTTTTTTGGGAGCGTCTTGTTTGGCTTTTTCCCGCTCTTTGGTTGCCGTCAAAGAGGGCGATATAGTTACGTTGGTAGCTCAAAATGGGCGCTTAACCTTGGTTTTTCGGGAAAGGGAAGGAAGATGGCTCAAAGGAATTGCGCATGCGGCCTGGGGAAAAGTACTGGACTTTGCAACGGCCCATAATCCCGCCGGGGACACCATTCCGGATTGGTTGGATGATAAAGCGCGCGCCTGGGTGAAGGCGGCGGTTAATTAATTTTTTTGGTCAACGTTTAAGACATAATAAATAAAAAGATGCTGATGGATTTTTTGCGCCGCCATGGCGCCAAGATAGCGGTTTTTGTGCTCAATGCGGCAGTGGTGGCGCTGGGGGTGTTGGGTCTTAAGGTTCAGCGCGCCGAAAAGGCTTTGGCTGAAGCGCGTCAAGCAGCTAAAGAACTGGAGGCGCAGCAACAAAACTTGGCCGCTTATGCCGAAGGTGTTCAGGAGCGCCTGGCGCAAAGCCGTGGGAAAAAAATGGACGATGTCGCGCAAAACCCTTCTCAGGTACAAATCCAAAAACCCGTAACCGTAACGCGAAATATTCCGGCCAAAACAGAGCAAGTTAAAGTAGAAGTAAAATCCTCTTCCAAAAAGACGCGCTCATCCTGACGGGGCGATAATTTTGGGGTGCAATTTTTTTATGCGTAAATTGACGGTGGCCATTTTTGTTTCCTTGGCTCTTTTTTCTTTGGCTTATTTTGCCGGCCAGTTTTTTTCTGGCGGTGCGCAACATTTTTCTTCTTGGGGCTTCCCCGCTTCAGCGGACGATGATGAGGAGGATGAAGATGATGAAGATGATGATGAGGAAGAGGATGAAGAAGAGAAGGAGGAAAAGAAGGAATATCGCACGGAAACGGTGGTAGTGGAGCCTGCGCGCACAATCACAAAGACGGAGCTGCGCACGGTTACGCTTGCCGATTCGGACCGTGACGGTATTGTTGACGAGGATGATCCTTATCCGCAAATTTCCCAAATATACATAGTCCAAGACGGCGATGGGGATGGTATTTCGGACGAGCTGGAAAACATAGCTGCCGAAGTTCCTTTGGAAAAATAATCCTTATGCCGGGAGAAGAAAAAAAGAATGCGGTTTCGCTGGAGTTCGATGCTTTGGGTACGCGAAACGAGGTCCGCCTTCTTTTTTCGGAGGGGACCAAAGAAGAAGCCCAGGAAGCTGCGCAAAAAATACGCGAAAAGTTCTATTCTTTCCAGGAGCGTTTTTCGCGGTTTATTCCGGAAAGCGAGCTCGGTTTTCTTAATGGCCGGATAGGACATTGGGAAAAAGCCAGTCCGGATTTTTTGTCGCTGGCAAAAAGAGCTCTTTGGGCTTATGATGAAACAAAGGGCCTTTTTGATCCGCGCGTCCTGGTTTTTTTGGAAGAAAGCGGATACGGGGAGGATTTTTTCGAAGGGAATTTTGCTCGCCTTGGAAAACGGGACGGCGCCAATCCTTTCATCAGGCCGCTGGGCGAAGATCTGCAGATGGCTGGCGAAAAAATAAGATTGGGTGAGCGGATGGATTTTGGGGGCATAGCCAAAGGATTCCTTACGGATCTCGTGGCGACTGAACTTTTTTCGCAAGGATGGAAAGATTTTTTGGTAGATTCCGGGGGGGATATGTATCTTGCCGGAACAGGGGAGGATGGGAAGCCGTGGCGGATAGGTTTGGAAGGGCTCGAGGAGCAAGATTTACAGTTGCACCTTTCAATGATGGCTGTGGCCACGTCGGGCATATCCAGGCGCAAGTGGTTTTGGGAAGGAGAAAGGAAACACCATTTAATTGATCCGCGTTCTCCCGGTAGGTTCTCCTTTGATTTACGCAGCGTTTCGGTTATTGATTCAGGGGTGACGGAAGCTGAAGTTTGGGCTAAGGCGCTGTTTATCTTGGGAGCGGAGAAGGGTCTGAGCTTGGCCAGAAGAAAAGGATTGCCAGCTATTTTTCTAACTTATCGCTCCGGCGTACTTTATACTCCGGCAGTAAAAAAATTTCTATGAGCAGGAAATGGAATTTGGTTGCTCTGGGATTTTTTGCGCTCTCCCTTTTTCCCTTCGGAGTTTGGGCGCAGGAAGCTTCCCGGTTGGATTATGGGCAAGGTCCGGTGGTTGACATGGATCTGGATGGCTTGACGGATGTGGGCGAAAAGGAACTTTACCTGACAGATCCAGCCAAGGCAGATACGGATGAGGACGGCATCTTTGACGGAGTGGAGGTTCTGCAGGGATCCAATCCGTTGGATGCTTCTTCGCGTCTGGGCTTGGTGGAAACGCAAGCCACCTTGGAAACAGCAGGAGAGGAATCTCCTTTGCCCTGGTATGTTTCGCGCGCAGCCGGCCTTGTTTCCTTTGCCTTGCTGTACGTCTCGATGCTTTTGGGTTTAAGCATCCGGTTGCCTTTTTTGGGCAAAATATTTGCGCCAGCGTATTCTTTCAAGGTGCATTGCTGGATTTCTCTTCAGGCTCTTCTCTTTGCGCTTCTCCATGGAGGCATACTTATGTTTGATGATTTTCTGGGTTTTTCCGCCAAGGATGTTTTCGTGCCTTTTTTCTCCTCATTCGAACCGGTGCTTGTCGGTCTGGGGACGACGGCTTTTTACTTGATGCTTGTGTTGGTGTTGACATCTTATTTTAAAAAATTTATTCCGCATAAAGCTTGGCGCGCCGTTCATTGGCTCAATGTCCTCCTTTATGTTTTCGGAGTTGCTCATGCGCTCTCCCTGGGTACGGATCTGAAAGAAGAAATTTACCGCGCGATTTTCAGCGGTCTTAATGCCGTGCTTGTCTTGCTTATTTTGGCCAACATAGCCAACCGCGTTTTTTTGGCGGTGCGTCAAAAAAATGTCGAGAGGCAAGGATGAAAGCAGGAATTTATGAGGATATATGTGAAAGTGAATGCCAATTCTTCGCAAGACAAATTGGAGAAAATTTCAAAGGGGCAATATAAGGCGCGCCTGGTAGATCCTCCGGTGCATGGCAAGGCAAATGCCAAGCTCATCTCACTTTTGGCTGTGCACTTTGGCGTGAAAAATTCAGCAGTGCGAATCGTCGGAGGAAAAACTTCTCCGTCCAAAATAGTGGATATAGATTTGGCGCCAAGATAGTTCGAAAACGGAAAGGGTTTGCAATCCGCCCGCGCGGGGAAAACGGCTATTTGGCAAACAATTTTGCTTGTTAGGAGTAAGGCTCATTTTGCGCTATGAGTATGCATCCCTCCAAAGCCCTCTCTTTTTTTTCGCTAGCCCTTATTTTGGGAGTGGCGCTCGCCTCTTTCGTCGCCGTTCCCTTGGGTTGGCTTGCTTTGCTGGCAGCTGTTTTTTTCGCTTGGGCCTCCCTTGATCCGGGGAAACTTTTTATAGTCGCGCTGGGCGCGTCTTTTTTCTTTTCGGGCTTTTTTCTGACAATAAACGCCATTTCCGAGCAAGGGATTTCTTCGGTTAAAGATGGTGAGGAAATAAGGGGCAGGGCTTACGTTGCTGCCGTGACGCAAAGTTCAGCTCAATATCAAAACGTGCATTTGGAATTTAGGGAGCTAAAGGAAGACGGGGAATCTCTTCGTTTGTTGGCGCGGGTCAGTCGGTTGGAAAATTTTTATCTCGGACAGGAAATAAGCGCCCGTTGTCGAGTAAGGGAAGCGGCGACAGAGATGGGAGGTTTTAATTATCGGATGTTTCTTTTGAAAGACGGCGTGGATGGCATGTGTGCCGAAGCACAGCTTTCTTTGGTGGAAGGGGATGGCGATAAATCCGCCGCGTTTTTGTTGAATCTGGTTTTGGATAAGCTGCGCAAGCCCTTGGAGGTTTCCTTGCCACAGCCCGAAGGAGGACTGGCCGCCGGCATGCTTTTTGGCAAAACCGACAACCTTTCGGAAAATACCAAGGAAATGTTTGCGCGCACCGGGCTTACGCATATCATGGCTGTTTCTGGCTCCAACGTGACTGTTGTAGGGCAGTATTTTTTTGTTTTAGCTCTTTCTTTGGGAATGTGGCGCTCGAGGGCAAGCTGGGCGGCGGCAGCAGGGGTCGTGCTGTTTGTTTTGATGGTAGGCTTCCCGGCTAGTGCGGTAAGGGCCGGAATAATGGCGCTTTTGGCTCTCTGGGCGCGCAGCGTAGGAAGGTTGAGCGGAGCTTGGCGCTCCCTTGTGGCTGCTTGCGCGCTGATGGTGGCGCTTAATCCGCTCATTTTGCGCTATGATGCCGGTTTTCAGCTTTCTGTTTTAGCTACGGCCGGAATGATATCTTTAAATCCCGTCGCGACCTTTTTTGCGCCCAAGGCAAAAGTAAAAAAATTCTTCTGGGAGATATTTGCCGCAACCTTCAGCGCTCAACTTTTCGTTTATCCCCTCATCGCTTATTCTTTCGGTTCTTTTTCAGTCGTGGCTTTGCTTTCCAACATGTTGGTTTTGCCTTTTGTTCCGTTGGCTATGGCTTTTTCCGCAGTAGTTTCGCTCAGTGGGGCGTTCAGCGTACTGTTGGGGGATCTTGCCGCTTTCTTGGCTTATCCTTTGCTGCACTGGGAAGCTCAGGTGGCGACCTTCCTGGGGAGCCTTAATTTTGCTAGTTTGGATATAGCTTTTGCTTGGCCGGCCATGCTTGTCGCTTATGCGGTTATTTTTTGGGCCACTTGGCGCTCCAGGATATTGATTTTAAAAAAGAAGGAGTATGTCGAAGAAGGAATTTTTTGAAAAAAAATTTAATATCCCGCGGGTTTTTATTTACGGAGCGTTGGGGGTGCTTTTTGTTTTGGGAACAGGTCTTTTTTGGCGCGTTTTGTCTTTGCGCAACGAAACGGTGCAGGTAATTTTTTTGGATGTGGGGCAAGGGGATGCCATCTTGGTTCAAAAAGGGGAAAAGCAGATTTTGCTAGACGGCGGCAAAGATGGAAAGCTAATCTTGGAAAAACTTGGGTCCCATATGCCTTTTTGGGACCGTACTATCGAGGCGGTGATTGCCACGCATCCGGACCAAGACCACATCGCCGGTCTTTTGGATGTGCTGGATTCTTATCGGGTGCAGGCGGTGCTTTCTTCCGCGGCGAAAAGCGATTCGCACACTTTCGCTTCTTTTGAAAAAGCTCTTTCAGCTGAACAAGCCAAGCTCTTGAAGCAGCAAGACGAAGCGCGTTTCGTCTTGGCGGAAGATGTTTTTTTGGAAACCTTTGGGCCGGTTGCGACCCAAGGGGCGGACTCTAACGCGCAAAGCGTGGCAGCGCGCCTGGTTGTCAGGGATACCAGGTTTTTATTGTTGGGAGATTTGCCGGCAAAAGAGGAGGATTCATTGGCGCAAAATGTCCAGATCAAAGCGGATGTGCTCAAGGTTTCCCACCACGGATCCAAGTATTCCACGAGCGCTTCTTTTTTGGAAACTGTCGGTGCGCGCGACGCCGTCATTTCGGTGGGTGCGCGCAATTCCTACGGACACCCGGATGCGGATGTCCTTTCCAGGCTCAAAGAACAAGGGATGCGCATATTGCGCACGGATGAAAAAGGGGATGTGCTTTACGAATGCACGGCTTTGCCGAAAGGATGCTCGGTAAAAACGCAAAAATAAAAAAGCCCGCCGGTTCGGCAGGCTTTGCGGATGGATAAAGCCCCTTAAGGGATAATGATGCGAGTGGCGTATAGGATGGGAGAGTTGTCTTTGACCAATATCTCTCCGTCCACAAAACAACGCACCTCGCCCGGCTTTATTTGGGAGACAAGTAATTGCCTTATGCGCACCTTTTCTTCCTTTCCTTGCTCGATGTTTTGCAGTCTACCTAGGGAAACAAAGGTGAAGACGGTTTTTTTTGTGTCCAGATTGACCGGACAAGTATGACTGTTCAAGGTGATACGTAGCTCCTCCGGATTTGTCACGTCCAGATGTCCCTCTTTGTTGCTGATAAGCATGACCGCGTCGGACATTTTCACCCCTCCTTGCATAGTTGGTAAGCAGCTTCCTTCCAGGCATATTCATAGCATCCGAGGCCATTTTAGTCAATGAATTTTTCCTTGCTTTTTGTCTTTCTTTGCCTTACAATTGTCCCAGAAGCGCCCAGGCGCATTTTTAATTCATTTAAGAAAATAAATTATGCAGCATCCAAGGAAAGAGCGGACATTTGTCATCCTCAAGCCGGACGCCATCCAGCGCGGCCTGATGGGAGATATTTTGAGGCGCATTGAGCGCACAGGGCTTAAGTTTGTGGCCATGAAGTTTGCGGTTCTTCCGGAGGAGAAGCTTTGGCAGCATTACAACAAGGATGACAAGTGGTTTCAGGAAAAAGGGGAGCGCATTCTCAAGGGTCGCCAGGAAAACGGCATGCCGGTGGACAAGGAAGCGGTCGAATACGGCAAGGATATCATCCGCCAATTGGTGAAATTCATGACCAGCGGACCGGTGTTGGCTTGCGTGATCGAAGGGAATCAGGCGGTGGGTATCGTTAAGAAATTGGTCGGCGGAACCGAGCCGCTCACTTCCGACGTAGGCACCATCCGCGGAGACCTCACGCTGGATTCATATGATTTGGCCGGTTTGGATGAGCGCGCAGTGCGTAACTTGATTCATTGTTCCGATCAGGTGGAAGAAGCGCAGCGTGAAATCGCCATCTGGTTTGACGAAAAAGAGATGATCAACTATCGTCTGGTGGCCGAACAAGTGCTTTACGACGTCAATTTGGACGGAATTTTGGAATAAAAAAGAGCAAGGCATTTTGTCTGAAAAACGGCTCCCAGGGGCCGTTTTTTGGTAGGAGGACCTTCTCTTGACAAAGACTCCTTATCTGCTATACTTATAAGCATGGAAAGAAATTACTCGGTAAAATTGGATATGCTCCTCATCGACCTTCGCGTCCTCGCGGGAAGCATGTTTATGCCGGGTAAAATTCGTCCATAATCCGAAAACCAAGGAAAAGGAACGATAGCGCCCGGCACCAGCCGGGTTTTTCAGTTTTTTGACAACAAGATACAACCAAGAAAGGAGACTGTTTATGGAAAAGCAAGCGGTGGCATTTGCAAAAAAGACTTTCCAAAGAGCCGTTTTGAAACTGATGGATCTGGATCTTTGCGGAAAAACCAAATCCAAAGAAGCGGAAAATACGAGGAAATTGGCACGCTGTATGGCGCGGACGGTGGCTGAAAAAGGAGGTAGGGTACGGCCGTTCAATTGCGAAGCTTTCCGCGAATCACTCCAGGCCAATGTGGAAATATTGCACGAAAGCCTCAATCCCGACATGCGCTCCAAAGCGCGTCGCGACCTTAAGGGAAAGCTGCATGCGCTTGAAGAGCTCATGCATAAGCACGGGAAGTTCGAGTGTTTGGACTCTCTCAAGGAAGAAATACTTAAAGCCTTGGGTGGTCAAGGAGGGCGCGCCAAAAGGACGAAAAAATTCCAGCAGGCGGCTTAGGCGGCCAATACGAGCAAAGGAGGATATTGTCATGTGCGATTGCCCCAACCCTAACTTGTGCGACCATGTAAACGGAGGGGTGGATGTCGGCGAAAAAGATCTTCTGGCCAAAATCCACGCGGAGGACAAGCTTGCCCACCGGAAAGATTCGTCCGAGACGTAAACAGTTTGGCAGTCCCAAGGGAGTGGTTCCGCAAGAACCGCTCCCCAAATAATTTTCACTGCAATGAAGAAAGGAGGATGCTATGGCCGGCGGGGAAAAATATCTTAATTTTTATGATCCCGGTGGCGTTTGCCGGTTTTCCGTCCAGTTGAAAGACGGCAAAAATCCTGATGTGTTGGGCAAAAGTTGCTGTCAAGTGAGCGGCAACGTCGATTCTTACGAAAAAGACGAGCGGCCTTGGGGTCCGCTTGTCAAAATCTGAAAGGAGGTTTCCTGTGAAAGGAAATAAAATTGCCGATCCCGATCCTTACTTCGAAAGTCCGGAGAGCAAAAAGGCTTTGGAATTGCTGCTTGCTCGTCCGCGAATCGAGGACAAAAAGGATGGATAAAGAGTCAATCTCTCGGGACGCATCAAAAAGATGCGTCCCTTTTCTTTTTCCCCAAGGGTTGCTATAGTGGGCAATGGGCGTAAGATTTTTTTAAAAAAACGGGCTGTAGTATACCGGTAGTACGCGTCCATGGGGTGGATGTAGACCGGGTTCAATTCCCGGCAGCCCGACAGCGAAAACTTTCAAAAAAAATTGGGATTTTTCAAAAAGACATTTTTGGTGGCACTGGAAATCGCCCTGCTCGGGGGCGCGCTTTGGTATGTGGCGAAGCAAAAGGGATATTCTTCGCCGCACGAAGCGGCCATCGCTCTCAGGGAAGCTGCGGGCAATTCCGTTCCCGGCGTAAAAGGGGAGCAGGGATTCCCGTCCCGGCAAGATCCGCAGGCCAGGGTTTTTTCCTGGGAATACCGCGGAGAAAAATATGTCCTCGAGTACACCCTGTACGGTTCCGTTTATGCTTATTACCAAAAAAGGCCGCGTTCTTTTGCTTATTTTGGGAATTTGCCCGATGATTGGGAGGAAAAGTATTACGAAATGTTCTTGCAGCGCGATGCGGCGGATGATGCCATCGGGGAACTGGCGGATGCTCTCAGTGCGCAAGGGAAGGCCAGGGGTTTGGATGATGATCAGATCGTGGAGCTTGTTTTGGCTTTCGTGCAGGCCATTCCTTATGATGAAGCCAAGGCGCAAGATATTTTGGCGGATGCTTCCGGCGCTTCCATCAGTTATCCGTACGAAGTGCTTTATGAAAACAAAGGAGTTTGTTCGGATAAAAGCATTTTGGGCGCGGCCATTTTGCGTGAGTTGGGTTATGGTAGCGCGCTTTTGGCGTATGAGCAGGATAACCACATGGCTCTGGGCGTCAGGTGTCCCCAGCAATATTCCACTTACGGCAGCGGTTATTGTTATGCCGAAACGACGGCGACCGGTCACCGGATAGGGATAATTCCCGAAATAGACCGCACCACGCGCCGCGCCAGAGAGGTGCGCGAAATAGCAAGTGTGGATTCTCTGGACAATCAAGCGCGTACCTTGGGGGATGTGCAGCTTTATGCGCGCACGGAAGGGAAGGAATATCGTGGCGTGATTTTAACCGTGCAGCTGCGGGCCCAGATAGAGGGTATTGCCGTGAAAATATCCACAAGCAGTCAGGCGATAGCGCGAAGGAAAAAAGAACTGGAGGGGTCTTTTGCGGAAATTGAAAAAGAGCGCAAGCGAATGGAGGATTTTAAAAAAGAAGGAGAGATAGAAAAATACAACGCGCGCGTTTTATCTTACAATGAATCTGTCGAAAAATACCGTAAAGATTCCAAGGAGCTGGAAAAGATGATTGCCGACCATAACGCCTTGGTCAAAAAATACAACGCGCTTTTGAAAGAAACCTGAAGATGGCCAAAGCTGTTTACAGAAAAATAATGTTGGCAGGCGAAGATGTCCGCGTCCGCTGCTTAAAACATCCGCGCGCCAAAAGAATGCGCATAACGGTCCGCCAAGGAGGAGAGGTGCTTTTGACTGTTCCCAGATACGCCAGCTTGCAAAGCGCTTTGTCTTTTCTTTTTGCCAACGCTGGTTGGGTTACCAGGGAGCGGCAAAAGCAGTTGGCCAAAGGAGATGCGCCGGAAATTTCCGCCGAAAGTTATGCTCTTCTCAAAAAAAGGACCCGCGCCTTGGTGGAAAAGAAAATCGCCAAACTGAATGCGCATTACGGTTTTTCCTGGAAGAAAATAAGCGTCCGTAACCAAAAGACACGCTGGGGGAGTTGCTCGCGCCAAGGGAATTTGAGTTTCAATTGCCGGCTGGCTCTTTTGCCCGAACAACTGGCGGAATATATAATCGTGCACGAACTTTGTCATCTGGGGGAGTTTAATCACGGGGCATGCTTTTGGCAGCTTGTCGGACGCGCCGTGCCGGAATACCCCAAATTAAAAAAGCAATTGGCGGCTCTTTCGCTCCAGTAAAAAAGCCCTTCCGAAGAAGGGCTTGAAGGTGAGGCGTCCTGCTCACCAAGGAACCTCGTTGCTGTACTCGTTTTTTTGCGTGAGCACGACAACTGCCGGTGTTCCGGTGTTGAGGAGGATTTTGCGGGAATTGTCCGTGAGGAGCTTGCCGGAAATTCGTCCCTCTTTGTCGCACGCCAGGATGCCGTGGAACTTGAGACCTTTACGCCAGGCAAACTCCTTGTTGGATTTTCCTCGGTAAGTGATCCTTTTTTTGATCTCACCGATGGTCATCTCCAGCGGCTTTTGGTCCCACGTCGGGAAATAAATATGTTCCAGGCGCAGGAACTTGTGGGGCCCGACTTCCCCCTTGAGTTTTTCGGGGTCGAAATCCCTGGTAAAGATATCCATGCGGCGCCAGTTCTCAAAATCGATGTTATCCGCCCGCAGATTTTTTTTGCGGAACGCGCCAGCATGGTACATGGTTTCGCCCTTGAGGGTGATCGTTTTGCCGCTTCGGTTTATGAACCGAATAAATCCCCGGAAAGCTTCGATATAGTTTCCCTCGGGAATCTCCGTCCATGTTTCCGGCGAGTCGGGATCGGCCCCAAGATATCTGAAGGCGGTCAATCCCTTTATCTTGGGAGAAGGGAAAGAGGCGTGTTCCTGGAGATAAAATAAATGCGTCCCGGGTTCGATCTTGATGGTGATGTGCCCGTCATCCGTGGGACCGTAGATGACGTTCGTTCCGGCCAAGGCGACCGGAAAAACGGCAAAAAGGGAGAACAGCAGAAAAAGGGCCGACAGAAAGGTTTTTTGTACCATGATACATCCTCCTTTTGGTAAAGTGCTCGTTGCCGAGGGCAACTATCCATTATACACCAAAAAAGAAAATAAGTCAATAGAATGTGGTAATGTGGTATACTGAAAAAGCAAATTTAAAAAAATCGCAAACAAAAACATGCATAAACTTTTTTTGGATATAGAGACCTTGCCGGCCGGCGAGGAAAGCCATGCTAAGCTCGAAATTCTTTTTGAAAAGAAGCGCAAAGAAGATGATCTTCTGGAAGATTTTTTGCTGCGCACTTCTTTTGACGGAGCGTTCGGGAGGATATTTTGCATCGGTTATGCTGTCGATGATGGCCCCTTGGAAGCTTTTGCCGGCGACGAAAAAAAGATTTTGGAAGACTTTTGGGAGTTGGTCTCCAAATTGGATCGCGACGTGCCGCCGCCGAGCGGCAACTACGGCTATCGCCCCGGATATGGCAAGCAGAACAATGTTTTGTTCGTGGGACACAACGTGATGGATTTCGACATGCGCTTTATTTATCAGCGCTCCATCGTGCTGGGCGTCAAGCCTTCCTTGGAAGTGAGTTTTGCTCGTTACCGCTCGGATCAGATTTATGACACGATGCGCGAATGGTCCAAGTGGAGCAGTTCAAGCGTCGGTTTGGAAACTTTGGCGCTGGCGCTGGACATCCCTTCTCCCAAGGAAGGAATAGATGGTTCGCAAGTTTTCGATTTTTACAAGCAAGGACGTGGCGCGGAGATAATCGAATATTGCAAGCGCGACGTGGAAACGACGCGCGCTCTTTACCGGCGCATGGTTTTTGCCAAAGCACCCAAAAGCACTCTTTTTTAGGGAGTTTAAGAAGGAACTGGTTTTGTAAGGATTCCGTAGGGTGAAAGATGGGCGGCTTCGTTTTCGTAAGTTTTAAAGATGGAAGCAATGCAACAAATAAAGGAAAAGATAGATAACCTCAAAAAGACCAGTTCGGACATAGAGCGGGAAATCCGCGAAAAAACAGTGGGGTATATCGTGGCGGGCCTTTCGGTGGTCGCCGGCCTTGCTTGGAATGAAGCGATCAAATCTTTTATTGAGGAATTTTTCCCGCTTTCCAGCGATACCGTTAAAGCCAAATTCATTTACGCGTTGGTGGTCACTTCCGCCATCGCGATCGTTTCGTTTTATTTGGTACGCATTTTCAGGACCAGCAAGGGAGCCAAGGAAGAGGAAGGGAGAGAAAGTGAAACGAAAAGTAAAAAGACGGTGAGTAAAAGCAAGAAAAAGAAATAAAAAAAGCGCCCCCTTCGCGGGGCGCTTTTTTAGGGACAACTTATTTGCTGAGGGTTTTGGCGCATTTGGTGCAAACCTTAACGCGCTTCCCTTCGATCTTTTTGGATTGGAGATTGACGCGAAAGGTGCGCTTGGAAGCAATGTTTGAATGGCTGCGGGAATTTCCGGACACGGTTCCGCGGCCGCAAGCTGTGCATGTTCTGCTCATATTTTTTCGTAAACGCTTATCACGCGGCGCGAAACGATTTGGTCGCCTTGCATTCCACGCTGCACGTTCCAATAGTCTGTTGATTTATTACAGCCGCTACTGTATCATGCAAACGAGCTTCTGGCAAGAGGTTCGTCTCTTGAAGTGCTATAAAACTATTTTTTAACGAAAAAACAGATGTTTCAGGTAGCTGTCATTTTGGCTTTCCAGATTTTCATTATTGTGATGTCCGTGGTTATCCATGAAGTGGCGCATGGTCTGGCCGCCCTTAAGCTCGGCGACCCTACGGCCAAATATGCAGGACGTCTTACACTCAATCCTTTGAAGCATCTGGATTGGGTCGGTTCGGTTTTTGTGCCCGTTTTGATGCTTTGGTTGGTCGGGATTCCTTTTGCCTGGGCCCGTCCGGTGCCGTACAATCCTTATAATTTGCGCAACCAGCGTTTCGGTCCGGCCTTGGTTGGTTTGGCTGGGCCGCTCTCCAACATATTCTTGGCTTTTGTTTTCGGTTTTGCCGCCAGAATGCTTCCCTTGGCGGCTTCTGCCAAAGAGGCGCTGGCCTCGCAGTTTTTACGAGGGGATTACGAGGGAATTGCTTACGCGCTCAGCGGCTCTCTTTCTTCCATTTTTTTCTTGCTTTTCATGATCACGGTCGTGATTAACCTTTTTTTGGCTTTTTTTAACCTCATTCCTATTCCTCCTCTGGATGGTTCCAAGCTTCTTTTTTCGCTGCTGAAGCTTCGCACGGAAACGGTGATTATGCTGGAACAGTTCGGCTTCCTTTTCCTGTTGGTGGTGGTGCTTTTTTTCCAGGGAGCTTTGGGAATCTTCTTGTTTGCCATATTGTCGCTATTCCTTAGCTACGTAGTGGGGATATGACGCCTGCGCCCCTTGTTGACAGGTGCCAAGGACTCATGTATTATTGCGATGCTAGTTTTCTGGCGTTTTTTGTTTATGTGTTAAAAGGTGATAAGATTTATTTTTCAAGAAGCGGATAATTTTCCGGTAAGAGTTGCACCCGGATGTGTCCGGCAGTTAAATCCAAATGCCAACAATCAATCAGTTAGTCAAAAGAAGGCGCAAGGCTTCCGGTAAGAAATCAAAGTCTCCGGCGATGATGCAGGTGTTCAACACGCTCAAAAACAAGCCGAAGCCTACCAAAAGTCCGTTTAAGCGTGGCGTGTGCGTGAAGGTGAGCACCACCACTCCCAAGAAGCCTAACTCGGCGCTGCGCAAAATTGCGCGCGTGCGGCTTACCAATAACATGGAAGTTACGGCTTATATTCCGGGAGTGGGACACAATTTGCAAGAGCACTCCATCGTCATGATTCGCGGAGGACGCGTCAAGGATCTTCCGGGTGTGCGCTATCACATCGTGCGCGGCGTCTTGGATGCTTCCGGGGTGGATGGGCGCAATCGCGGCCGCAGCAAATATGGCGCTAAGCGACCTAAGGCGAAAACCGAGTAAGAATTCTAAAAACACGAAACACGAAGTTCGAAACTCGAAACAAATTCGAATGGCAAAAATCGAGATTCAAGTTGTTAAAATATTTTGAATTTTGAAGATTGGGGATTTTGAATTTATTTCGGATTTCGAATTTCAGATTTCGAATTTATTAAAGATATGGCAAGAAGAGCACGTAAGTACGAAAAAAGATGGCAGCCTGACCCCAGGTACGGAAATATCCTGGTGGGACGCTTTGTCGGGCAGATCATGCAAGATGGAAAGCGCAGCACGGCTGAGCGCGTTGTTTATGAATCTTTTGACATAATTCATGAACGCACCAAGAAAGGCGGACTTAACGTTTTTGAACAGGCAATCAAGAATGTTTCGCCGCTGTTGGAGCTCAAAAGTAAGCGCGTAGGGGGAGCTAATTATCAGGTACCGATGCAGGTCACGGGGGAGCGCCGCCAAACACTGGCGATTCGTTGGATCCTGAGTGCTTGTCGATCGCGCAAGGGACGCAAGATGGCGGAAAAGCTCGCGGACGAACTGATTGATGCCTCCAATAAAGCCGGTAGCGCCATGAAAAAGCGCGAGGAAGTGCATCGTATGGCTGACGCCAACAAGGCTTTTGCTCACTTTGCTTAAAAAATAGGACATATGGGACCCATATGTCCTAACTGTCTAAATTATACTTATAAAAAAACCATGGCACGGGAATACCCCATCGAAAAGTATCGTAATATCGGCATAATCGCCCACATTGACGCCGGCAAAACCACTACCACTGAGCGCGTGCTTTTCTATACCGGAATCACGCATAAGGTTGGCGAGGTGCATGAAGGAGGAGCGACGATGGACTGGATGGAGCAGGAAAGGGAGCGTGGCATCACCATCACTTCTGCCGCTACCAAATGCTTCTGGAAGGATCATCAGATCAACATCATCGATACTCCTGGACATGTGGACTTTACCGTAGAAGTGGAAAGATCGCTGCGTGTTTTGGATGGCGGCGTGGTGGTGTTTGATGGCAAAGAGGGTGTGGAACCGCAATCTGAAACCGTTTGGCGCCAAGCTGACAAATACAGCGTGCCCCGCATCTGTTTTATCAACAAGATTGATAAGGAAGGGGCTGATTTTGAGGCGGCAATTTCTTCCATTTGGAACCGCCTGACTCCCAATGCCGTGGCCGCCCAGCTTCCGATCGGAGAGCGCGGAGGTTTCGCCGGGGTGGTGGATCTCTTGAAGATGAAAGCGTATACCTTCGAAGGAGAAATGGGGGAAAAAATTATCGAAGGAGAGGTTCCGGCTGAGCTTTTGGACAAAGCCAAGCAATGGCGCGAAAAGCTCGTGGAAAAAATATCGGAAACGGATGATGCGCTGACGGAAAAATATCTGGGCGGCGAGGAAATTTCCATTGAAGAGCTTAAAGCGGCGATGCGTAAAGCGGTTATTGCCACCCGCTTGGTTCCGGTCTTTACCGGAACGGCACTGCGCAACAAAGGCGTGCAGTTGGTGCTGGATGCTGTGGTTGATTACTTGCCAAGCCCGATCGATATTCCGGCAGTCAAGGGAACGCATCCCAAAACCGGCGAAGAAATAGAACGCAAAGCTTCCGATGACGAGCCTTTCAGTGCCCTGGCTTTCAAGGTAGCTACGGATCCGTTTGTGGGGCAGCTTACGTTTTTCCGCGTATACAGCGGAACGCTTAAAGCCGGCTCCTATGTGCTTAACTCCACCAAGGGAGAAAAAGAGCGTATTGGACGTATTTTGCAAATGCACGCCAATCACCGTGAGGAGGTGCAGGAAATATATGCCGGAGGGATTGGCGCGCTGGTAGGCATGAAGAACACAACCACAGGAGACACGCTTTGCGAGGAATCCAAGCCTGTTATTTTGGAATCCATTACCTTCCCTGAGCCGGTCATCGATATTGCGGTGGAACCCAAGACCAAAGCCGATCAGGAGAAGATGGGTCTGGCGCTGCGTAAACTTGCGGAAGAAGATCCTACGCTGCGTTTGCGCACCGACGAAGAAAGCGGACAAACTATTATTTCCGGAATGGGAGAGCTCCATTTGGATATTATCGTGGATCGCATGAAGCGCGAATTCAAAGTGGAAGCGAATATCGGCCAGCCGCAAGTGGCTTACCGCGAAACGATCAAATCCAGCGCCCAGGCGGAAGGAAAATATATCAAGCAGTCGGGCGGACGCGGACAATACGGCCATTGTTGGCTCAAAGTGGAACCGCAGGAAGAGAAAGGCAAGGGATATGAATTTGTTGATGAGATAAAGGGAGGCGTTATTCCGCAGGAATTTATTCAGCCAATCAACAAGGGTGCGCGCGAAGCCTTGGATAACGGCGTAATTGCCGGCTATCCGATGGTGGACGTGAAGGTGACGCTTTACGACGGCTCCTTCCATGAAGTGGACTCTTCGGAAGCCGCATTTAAAATCGCGGGTTCGATGGCCGTGCAGGAAGCAGTCAAACGTGCCACTCCGATTATCTTGGAGCCGATCATGAAGGTGGTGGTTACCACTCCGGAGCAATTCATGGGCGACATAGTGGGAGACATCAATTCCCGCCGCGGCATGATTAAGGAGATTATTGATCGTGGAGAAGGTAATGCCCGCGTCAAGGAGATTGAAGCGGAAGTGCCATTGGCCAATATGTTTGGCTATGCGACGCAGATGCGTTCCATGACTCAGGGTCGCGCCAATTATTCCATGGAGTTCGGTCATTACAGCGAAGTGCCCAAGAATGTGGCTGAAGAGATTATGGCCAAGAAATAAGGCGCAACTTGCATATCCTTAAGACAGGCAAGCAGGAAAACCCTAAAAACAGCTCTTTCGGGAGCTGTTTTGTTTTTATGAAAAGTAACCAAGGAGAGGCGAAATAGCCTTTTGTGTTCAAGGGGTTTTGTTGTTTTAAAAAACGGCTAAAATAAAGGAAAAATGTAGTAAGAATATCCACATAAAAACAAGATTGACTAGACCCTTGACATATATTTTTATTTGTGTAAAATGAATAGGTAACGTTCCTGTTTCGAAAGGCAATTTTGAATTTGCCTTTTTTGCAGAAAGAGTGTATCATTTCTGGTACACAAAATGGTCGCATAATAAATTATCTTTAAATTTTTGCAGTCGCCGGTATTGAGATCCGGTACGCGAAAATCAATCAGTATGGCAGCAGAACAATTTGTGCGTTCCAAGCCGCACGTTAACGTCGGCACCATCGGTCATGTGGACCACGGAAAGACTACTCTTACAGCAGCTATTTTGCACGTGCTCAGCAAGAAGGGTCTTGCCAAAGAGAGGAATGTGGATGAAATCGACAACGCTCCCGAGGAGCGCGAGCGCGGTATTACCATTGCTACTTCGCACTGCGAATACGAGTCTGATACGCGCCACTATGCGCATGTGGACTGCCCGGGACATGCTGACTACATCAAGAACATGATTACCGGCGCTGCTCAGATGGACGGAGCTATCTTGGTGGTGAGTGCAACTGACGGCCCCATGCCTCAGACCCGCGAACACATTCTGTTGGCTCGCCAAGTAGGCGTACCTGCTATCGTGGTGTTTATCAACAAGGTAGATATGGTTGATGATCCGGAATTGGTTGACTTGGTGGAAGCGGAAGTTCGCGAACTGCTCAGTAAGTATGAGTTCGATGGAGACAACGCTGCTATCATTCGCGGAAGCGCCCTGAAGGCCCTCGAAGCCGGCAGTGCCGAGGAAGAAGCTGCAAAGCCTATTTTGGATCTGATGGCTGCTTTGGATGCTAACATTCCTGAGCCTGTTCGTGAGACTGACAAGCCTTTCCTGATGCCTGTTGAGGATATCTTCTCCATTGAAGGACGCGGAACGGTAGTAACCGGACGCATTGAGCGTGGAGTTGTTAATATCAACGAGGAAATCGAAATTGTAGGTCTGCGCCCAACTTCCAAGACGGTTGTTACTGGCATCGAAATGTTCAACAAGTCGCTTGGCGAAGGAAAGGCCGGAGACAACGCGGGACTTTTGCTGCGTGGTGTCAAAAAGGAAGATGTGGAGCGCGGACAGGTTTTGGCCAAGCCGGGATCCATCACGCCTCATACCGAATTTGAAGGAGAAGTATATATTCTTACCAAGGAAGAAGGCGGTCGCCATACTCCTTTCTTCAAGGGGTACAAGCCGCAGTTCTACATCCGCACCACGGATGTGACCGGAGAAGTTATTTTGCCGGAAGGAACCGAGATGGTTATGCCTGGAGATACCATTAAGCTGAACATCAAGCTTATCTCTCCGGTGGCCATGGAGGAAGGAATGCGTTTCGCGATTCGCGAAGGAGGACGCACGGTAGGAGCCGGAGTCTGCACCAAGATTTTGAAATAGTGGGCGAGCTAGGCACGTATACGGCCTGTGCTGTATACGTGCTTGTGTTCTTCCAGTATGCTGGCGCCTTGGGGCACAGCGGGGAACCAGAATATAATTAGTTCATGCATTTGATAACACCGATGGGAGCGAAAAAAACGACGGATACGCAGGCTACGCGGATTCGCATCAAGATCAAGGCGTACGATAACAAGGTTATCGACCAATCCGCACGCAAGATCGTCGAAACTGCGGAGCGCACGGGCGCAAGGATAAGCGGACCAATCCCGCTTCCGACGGAGATCCACAAGATCACGGTTAACCGTTCGACCTTTGTGCACAAGGATGCCCGTGACCAGTACGAGATGCGCACCCATAAGCGCCTGATCGATATCTGGGAACCAACCGCCAAGACTATTGAGAATTTGACCGGTTTGGATTTGCCTGCAGGAGTTGATATTGAAATAAAGATGTAGGAGCTTTGCGTAATTGCGAAAAGTCAGGGCGCGAATTTGGAAAACCATTCCATTGCGCTCATTCGTAACTTGCGCAGCGACACTAGTTAAAGTCCCGCTTGGTCGGGATACTCAACTAGCCAGTGCCTGAGGCCGCATGGTCCGGGCTTGCGAAACTGGCTGTTGCCAGTTTTTTTGTTCGGAAACATTTAGACGTTAAGAATAAAGCGATGAAATTCATACTCGGAAAGAAGCTTGGCATGACGACGCTGTATGACAAGGAGCGTGGAGCGCTCAATGTCACTTTGGTTCAGTGCGAGCCGAACACGGTTTCCTGCGTGCGCACCATGGAAAAAGATGGTTACAATGCTGTGCAACTTTCTTTGGCTAAAACCAAAGGCAATGTGCATTGCTGCGAATTCCGTCTAGAGGAGGCTGCAACGATGGCTGTGGGGGACAAAGTGAGCGCGGAAGCGTTTGCCGTCGGAGATGAGGTTAAGATTTCGGCCGTAAGCAAAGCCAAGGGATTTCAGGGAGGAGTAAAAAGGCATGGATTTGCGGGAGCACCCAAGACTCACGGACACAAGCATGACTTGCGTGCCCCTGGTTCGATTGGAGCTCAGCAGCCGCAGCACGTTATCAAGGGTAAGCGCATGGCGGGGCGCATGGGTGGACGCCGTTCGACAGTTAAAAATGTGCAGGTTGTCCATGTGGACGCAGCTGCCAATATAATCGCCCTCAAGGGCGCAGTGCCAGGGGTAAGTGGTAGAATAGTGGAAATTTCCGCAATCTAAGGAAGGAAAAGAACTCAATCAGAATCAATACAAGCATATGGCGAAAATCGCAGTACATGATTTGGAAGGAAAGAAGGTCGGAGAGATGAATCTCTCGGATGCAGTTTTTGCCGCACCTTCCAATGATGATCTGCTCAAGCAGGTCTATGTGGCTATCGCGGCCAACAACCGCAATCCTATCGCGCACACCAAGGGCAAGGGAGAAGTTTCCGGCAGCGGCAAAAAGCCTTTTCGCCAAAAAGGAACAGGCAATGCGCGCCAGGGACAAAAACGCAACCCGGTGATGAAGGGCGGGGGCGTTTCTTTTGGTCCGACCAATGAGCGTAATTTTAAGCACAAGGTGAATCGTAAGATGCGCCAAAAAGCACTCAGCGTGGCTTTGAGTGAAAAGATAAGAAAGGGCATGGTTGTTTTGGTGGATTCCCTTACTGCCTCCCAGATCAAGACCAAGGCTTACGCTCAGGCATTTTCCAAATTGGGAGTTGCTTCCAGGGATTCCGTATTGGTTGGATTTTCGCAGCAGGAAAAAACTTCACTTTTGGGAGTGCGCAATATAAACCGCGCGTCCGGAGTGGAAGCCAAGGATCTTAATGTTTTTGACATCCTCAACCATAAGTACCTGGTATTGAGCAAATCCTCGGCTGCTGAAATAGAAGCCAAATACGCTCAAGAAAAGTAAATCGCATAGACCAATCAAGATATCCGTATGGCAAAGGCAGAGAAAAACAAGAAGGTGGCAAAGGCTCAGATCAAGGCCGAGCAAGCACAACGCGTGCTTATGGAGCCTTGGATTACCGAGAAGTCCCACCTGGGAATGCAGCAAGGCAAATATGTGTTCAAGGTGGCGCGCCGGGCAACTAAGGCAGAAGTGAAGCGCGCGATCGAAGGACTGTATGGTGTTAACGTTAAGGCAGTGGCCATGGTCAATCTGCCGAGCAAGCCCAAGAGTTACGGAAGGCATGTGCGAGTGGTCGCTCCGATACGCAAGGCGGTAGTCACGCTTTCAGCCGGGGAGTCTATAGAAATCATGCAAGGAGCGTAAGAATGCATAATGCATAAGTTGCAACGCCGAGCGCTTGGCGCTACGCGGTCTGCAAGCTAAGAAAACTATGGCAATTAAGGTTTACAAGAAAAACACCGCTGGACGGCGCAATATGTCTGTTGTCAAGCCGGAAGGCGTGAGCAAAAAGGATCCTGAAAAGAGGCTCCTTGCTAAGCTTTCCAAGAAAGCTGGACGCGCGGGTGGTAAAATAGCCGTACGTCATAAAGGGGGCGGCCATAAACGCCGTTACCGCATCGTGGATTTTGCCCAGCGCAAACTGGAGATCCCAGGTAAGATTGTGGCTCTGGAAAAAGATCCAAATCGTAGCGCGCTGATCGCTCTTATTTCTTACCGCGACGGCGACAAGCGCTATATCTTGGCTACCGAAGGAATGAAGGAGGGGATGGAAATAGTCTCTTCCGAGAATGCTCCTATCAAAAAAGGTAACCGTACCAAGCTTAAGAATATTCCGGTAGGAACGGTTGTTTGCAATGTGGAGTTTACTCCTGGCAAAGGCGGACAGTTTGTGCGCAGTGCAGGAAGTGGAGCTTCGCTCATGGCTATTGATGGTAAGTATGCCCAACTCAAACTCTCCTCTGGGGAGGTGCGCCTAGTCAACAGTGATTGCTTTGCCAGCATTGGACAAGTGAGTAACTTCGAGCACGGAGCGGAGAATATTGGCAAGGCTGGGCGTAGTCGTCATTTAGGCAAGCGTCCGGCAGTGCGCGGAAGCGCCATGAATCCGGTTGACCATCCGCACGGAGGAGGAGAAGGTCGTCAGCCGATCGGACTCAAATATCCCAAGACTCCTTGGGGTAGGCCGGCACTCGGTACGCGTACTCGCAAGAAGAAGCGTTACAGCAGCAGGTTTATCGTAAAACGCAGAAGCAAGTAAGGGCTCATAAAGAGATTTCAATCATAAGATTATGGCAAGAAGTTTGAAGAAAGGGCTGTATGTCGATGAGCGCGTTCTCAAGAAAGTGCTTGCGACGAAGCCAGGAGAAAAGGCGATAAAGACTTGGTCTCGCGCCTGCACTATCTCTCCGGAGATGATCGGTTACACCTTCGCGGTGCATAACGGCAAAGATTTTGTTTCGGTTTATGTGACCGAAGAAATGGTCGGACATCGCCTGGGAGAGTTTTCTCCGACACGCAAGTTCCTTCGTCACGGAGGAAAGATGCAAAAGGAGATGGAAATGGCTGCCAAGCAAAAAGCTTTGGATGCCGCTAAGGCTGCCAAAGCTGACACCGGAAAGAAGAAGTAAAGTAATTAGCGATACGAAAAATACGAATTTGCGTTAGAACGATACGAATAATTTCGTAAAAATCGTGTCCATTCGTAAATTCATATCGGTGAAAATATGAAAGTAACTGCAACCCTGAAAAATTTAAGGACTTCGCCACGCAAAGTGCGATTGGTGGCTGAGGCGATAAAAGGCATGGATGCCAATGCCGCCCTGATTCAGCTTCCTTTTATCGTGAAAAAATCCAGCCATGACTTAGAAAAACTTCTTCGCAGCGCCATCGCCAATGCCCGCAACAATTTCGGGATAGATGTCGACAACTTGCTTGTCGAGGAAGTGCGCGTAGGTGAGGGTCCTCGCTTGAAGCGCTGGCTTCCTCGCGCTTACGGAAGAGCCACGCTTATTTTGAAGCGCACCTCCCATATCTCATTGACAGTTGCGGAGAAGGTTGAGGGCAAAAACAGACTGAGTCAGGAAGAATTAGCTAAGGAGCGCACCAAGCGTGCTGAGGCCAAACGCAAAGCGCTAGAATCCCTTGCTGCGGAACAGGAAATGATGGAAAAAGAGCAGGCTGAGCAGGAAGAAAGCAAATCCGCCGAAAAGAAAGCCCCGCGCGTCAACAAGAAAGGTTCCATGGCAGCAAAAAAGGGGCAAGATGGATTTTTGAAGAAGGTCTTTCAGCGCAAAGCAGCATAATTAAAAAATACGAAGCTCGAATATCGAAATTCGAAACGAGCGCGGGCATCATTGGGTTAAATGACCTGCATTAGTTTCGGATTTCGGATTTCGGATTTCGGATTTACTTAAGATACTATGGGACATAAAGTCAACCCTACAGGACTGAGACTCGGAATAACCACTAACTGGGCTTCACGTTGGTTTGAAAGCAAGGACTACGTCCGCAAGCTGCGCGAAGATGTGCAGATGCGTGAATTTGTGGCCAAGAAATGGAAACACGCGGCTATTGCTAGTGTGGAAATCGAAAGGAGCGCCAACACCATTCGCCTGATCGTCAGAACTTCGCGTCCCGGAGTGCTGATTGGGCGCGGAGGAAGTGGGATAGAGGATATGGCCGCCATTATCAAAAAGCGTTTCTTTGCTGGTCGCCGGGTGGATCTGCGTATTGAAGCTCAAGAAATTCGCCAGTTTGAAGAAAACGCGTCCTTGGTCGCGCAAAGCGTAGCCGAGCAATTGGAAAAGCGTATGCCCTTCCGCCGGGTTCTTAAGTCCACACTTGACCAGGTGGAAAAGAGCCGCATTGTCAAGGGAGTTAAGATAGAAGTGAGCGGACGTTTGGGCGGAGCGGAAATGAGCAGGCGTGAATGGTTGAGTCGCGGCACGGTTCCGCTTCATACGTTGCGTGCAGATATAGATTTCGCTCGTGCTACGGCGCACACCACGTATGGGGCTATCGGAGTGAAAGTTTGGATTTACAAAGGGGAAGTTTTTGAATAAAAGGAGTTGCAAATTGCCCGCGAATATTTACGAATTTACGAAAAGGATAAGAAAACCTAAGGGTCGGTAAAAGGAAATGCAGGTTGGTACGTTTGTACGATCAGTATTTCGTAGGAAAAAATATGTTGATGCCAAAGAAAGTTAAACATCGCAAGATCCATCGCGGAGGACAAATTCGTGGTGTTGCTACCAAGGGTAACGAAGTCAGCTTCGGCAGCTTCGGACTCAAGGCGGTTGACTCAGGACTTATTTCCGCCCGTCAGATTGAAGCCGCTCGTCGAGCCATGACTCGCTACATCAAGCGCGGAGGAAAAATATGGATTCGCATCTTTCCGGATAAGCCGATGACTAAGAAAGGAGAGCAGACGCCGATGGGTAAAGGAAAGGGAAGCGTGGACCATTTTGTGGCTCGCACCAAACGCGGCAAGATGCTGTTCGAGATGGACGGTGTGGCCGAAGAGGTGGCGCGCGAAGCGATGCGTTTGGCTTCGCATAAGTTGTGCGTCAAGACAAGATTTGTAAGCAAGCACAAATAAGAAGCTTTGCCAAAAAAGGTATGAAGATCAAGCAGATAATGGAAATGGAAAATTCCCAGCTCGAAGCGCTCATCGCTGAGCAGCGCGAAAAGGTTGTGAAAGCCCGCTTTGAAGGGGCTTTGCGTCAAGCCAAAAATACCAAGCAAGGGGCTGAGGCTCGTCGCATGATAGCCAAAGCGCTTACCGTGCTTGCCCAGCGCTCGATGGAAAAATAAGCACACAATAAAGTAGTATTCGTATGACACAAGAAACGAAGAAGCTTATCCGCAAGAAGGGGATGGTGGTGAGTGCCAAAACCCCCAAGACGCTGGTGGTCGCGGTGGAAAGCTACAAGACCCATCCTAAATATCTCAAGAAGTATCGCTCCACCAAGAAGTACAAGGTGCATGATCCGGAGAGCTCTTTCAAGGTCGGGGATGTGGTGGAATTTGCTCCGTGCCGTCCGGTAAGTAAGGATAAGCGATATATAGTTTTATAGAGTAACCAACAACTGACAGTCAATAACTGGCAGCGGCAAGGAAGAGGGATTGGTCCCGGCCGAATGCGAGTTAAAAGCTTTAAGTTGTAAATGGAATAATATGATTCAAGCAGAGACACAGCTCAAAGTCGCAGACAATACCGGAGCCAAGATCATTGAATGTTTCAAGGTTCTGGGTGGAACGCGTCGTCGCTATGCCGCAATCGGAGATGTGATCGTGGCGTCAGTTAAGTCTGCGGAGCCGCGCGGTGTAGTTAAGAAGGGAGATAAGGTACGAGCGGTTATTGTACGCCAGGCCCAAGCATTGCGTCGCAAAGACGGGTCATACATCCGTTTTGACGAAAATGCCGCGGTTATCATCGATGGCAAAGAGCCAAAAGGAACGCGTATCTTTGGTCCTATCGCGCGCGAGTTGCGCGACAAGGGGTATTCCAAGATTGTTTCCTTGGCTCCGGAAGTTTTGTAAGTATTCTACGAATTACCCGCCTCGACTCGCAGAGACAACCGCTTGTCGGTGCGAGACGGGCGAACTTTACGAATGTACGAAAGTTTCGTGGTTCAAAAGCGGGATTTTAAAGATTCAAGTCAAGAGAAGATGGATTCGTACCTTCGTACAATTCGTACTTCGTAGAGAAAAACCTATGAGAATAAAGAAAGGAGACATGGTGAGGGTATTGGCCGGCAAGAGCAAGGGCCATATCGGAAAAGTCCTGCGCGTCCTTCCCAAGGCCGGCAAAGTGGTGGTGGAGAAGGCTAATATGGTTACCAAGCATATAAAGGCCAAGCGCGAAGGCATGCCCGGACAAAAAGTCCAATTGGAGGCGCCGCTCGATGCGTCCAACGCCATGCTGGTGTGTCCCAGCTGCAACAAGACTACGCGTCTGGCGGCAAGTACGGGAAAGGAAAAAGCGAGAGTTTGTAAGAAGTGCGGCAAAGAGTTTTAAGTCCAGCTAGCTAAAGCGTATGAAAATCATTCCAGTAAAAGAGAAATATGCCAAGACGGTAGCGGCGGAATTAGCCAAGGAATTTGGTTATTCTTCTGCGATGGCCGTTCCGCGTATCCAGAAAGTGGTCGTCAATGTCGGAATCGGCAAGATAACCAAAGAGAGCGAGAAAGTTGACGAGATAATGGAGTCGCTTACGGCGATTACCGGTCAGCGTCCGGTAAAGACTATGGCGCACCGCGCTATTGCCGGCTTCAAGGTTCGTCAGGGCATGGAAGTGGGAATAAAGGTAACGTTACGCGGAGAGCGCATGTGGAATTTTATCGATCGAGTTATCAATTCCACCCTCCCTCGCACGCGCGACTTTCAGGGAATAGATCCTAGGGCGGTGGATGGCAGTGGAAACCTCAATATCGGCATTCGCGAACATCTCATTTTTCCGGAAATATCACCTGAAAAAGCCAAGCATATTTTCGGGATGCAGATTACGGTGGTAAGCAGTACGACAAATCGCAAGGAAGGATTAGCTCTGTATCGTAAAGTAGGGTTTCCGCTCAAGGAAGAAAAATAATTGCAAAGTAATTAGCTTTAGCTACGAATTTTACACTGGTATATGGCAAAGACATCAACCATGGCACGTTCGCAGAAGAAGCCGAAGTTTTCCACCCGCGTCGTAAGGCGTTGTTGGAAATGCGGACGCAAACACGGCTATCTGCGCGCGTTCGACATCTGCCGCATCTGTTTCCGCGAGCTCGCCAGCAAAGGGGAGCTTCCGGGAGTGAAGAAAAGCAGCTGGTAAGGGAGAATAATCGCATAACGCATAAAGTAAACGCGCAGCGCGAAGGATAAATGATGCCGATGGGCATAAGCCTTAAGCGCCGCAAGATTAAAATTATGTTGGATCCAATTGCAGACATGCTGACAAGAATACGCAACGCCCAGCGCGCAGGACATGCGACCGTGGGGGTGCCTTTCTCGAAGCTGAAGCTCGGAATCGCCAAAATCCTCAAGGATCATGGCTTCATAGCTTCCGTTTCCGAGGATAAGACCGGAAAATTCCCGGTTTTGAGGCTGGCCCTTAATTACGAGTCGTCCTCCAACACGCGTCGTATCCCGGTAATTTCCGGAATTCGTCGTGTAAGTCGCCAAGGCCAGCGCGTATACGTCAAGCGTAGCGACATCCGTCGGGTTAAAAATGGATATGGCATTTCGATCGTCTCTACCTCGAAAGGCCTAATGACTGGAGATGCAGCTCGCAAGAGCGGACTCGGAGGGGAGATCGTTTGTGAGGTATGGTAAAACAATGCTAGTCGGCTAATAAATGCCGATCACTGAAGAAAAAGATTCAAAGAGAGGCATATTTATTGGCAAACAGACGGGCATTTATTCGCATCATTAGCATAGTAGTAAAAACTTATGAGCAGAATAGGAAAGAAACCGATCGCTCTGCCGCAAGGAGTCACGGTTTCCGTGGAAAAAGGGCAGGTTAGCGTGAAGGGACCCAAAGGTGCACTGGAATTTATGCATCACCTCGACGTGACGGTTTCCGTTACGGATGGCTTGGTGAGCGTGGAAAAGGTCGGCAAGTCCAAGAAGGCTCCGGCAATCTGGGGTACGACCGCCCGCATCATTGAGAATATGGTTACCGGCGTGGCGCAAGGATTCCAGAGGCAGCTTGAGCTCAACGGAGTCGGTTACCGCATGGCTATTTCCGGCAAAAAGATCAATATGGCCCTGGGCTTCTCTCATCCGGTGGAGGTCACTGTTCCGGAAGGATTGGAAGCCAAGATAGAAGGCAATGTACTTACGGTAAGCGGGATAGATAAGCAGCGGGTTGGGCAGTTCGCAGCCAACATCCGCGCACTTAAACCTGTCGAGCCTTACAAAGGCAAGGGATTCAAATACGTGGGAGAACATGTGCGTCGCAAGGAAGGTAAAAAGAGTGCCAAATAAGCGCTCAAAGTTAGCTATATAAGTTAAAGTTACACACTGACTAAGAATAATATGAACAAGGTAGGTAGGAACAATATGCGCGCACAGAGGCAGCGTCGGGTCCGCTCCAAGATTTCCGGAACCGCCCAACGCCCTCGTCTGGCTGTTTTTCGCTCGCTGCGCAGTATGTATGTGCAAGCCATCGATGACGTGGCGGGAAAGACCTTGGCTGCGGTGCGCCTGGAGGAAGTTAAGGGCGCAAGCAACACCGTCGAAGGTGCACGCGAGTTGGGCAAGCTTCTTTCTGCCAAGCTCAAAGGCTTGGGGATAGAAAAAGCTGTTTTTGACCGTGCTGGCTACCGCTACCATGGTCGCGTCCGCGCTTTGGCGGAGGGGGCGCGTGAAGGCGGACTTTCGTTTTAATTTTACTCAAGCTAAGACTTTTGCAGTATGGCGACAAAGCACAACAAGCGGCCTCAGCGCCGCAGGGAGAAGCCTGAATTTGAACAGAAAATGCTCGATTTGGCGCGCGTAACGCGCGTAGTTAAGGGCGGACGCCGCTTTCGTTTCCGCGCGACCCTGGTTATTGGGGATCGCAAAGGGCGCGTAGGTGTGGGCGTTGCCAAAGGTTCGGATGTTTCTGATTCTATTCAGAAAGCATACAATGATGCGCGTAAGAATCTCATAACGGTGGAATTGGCTGGCAATACTATTCCGCACGACGCTTCCCAAAAGCTCGGCAGCGCCAAAGTGCTACTCAAGCCAGCTAGCGAGGGTCGCGGAGTGATCGCTGGAGGAGCGGTGCGTGCAGTGGTGGATTTGGCAGGAATACGCGATATCGTTTCCAAATCGCTCGGCTCATCCAATAAGCTCAATGTGGCCCGCGCCACCGTCGAAGCTTTGAAGAAGCTCAAACAGCCTCGCGAAAAAGAAGCTAAGGACGCTAAATAATTTCCGCGATTTACGCACGGTAAGACGTAAGTTACAAGTTGTAAGTTAAATATATGCAGATCCATGAAATAACCACTGCCAAGCGCAAAGAGCGCAAAACGGTAGGGCGCGGTGGTAAGCGCGGAACATATTCCGGACGCGGCAACAAGGGACAAAAAGCTCGCTCTGGCGGTTCGGTGGACCCATTGTTTGAAGGTGGACGCTCTTCACTTGTTGAGCGCTTAAAGAAAGTGCGCGGATTCAAATCCATGCATCCCAAGAAAGTCACTGTTAAGCTTTCCGCTTTGGACAAGGCTTATGCGGATGGCGAAACTGTTTCACTAGAGACGCTGGTAGCCAAGGGGATTGTCGCCAAAAAAGATGTTAACCGGGGAGCCAAGATTGTGGCTACCGGAAATCTTTCCAAAAAACTTACCATCGTAGGAGTTTTGGTGTCCGGTGCAGCTTCCGAGGTTATTAAGCAATCCGGAGGAAGCGTGGAATAGCGGTTTGGTTTTTCCGCGTGCGGTTTTGCATTTCCTGAAAAATCGCAATGGCTATAAAGCTAACGCTTAACAAATTGGACACATGTTGGAAAAAATAACCACAATCTTCAAGATTAAGGAGTTGCGCGATAAAATTATTTTTATCGCCGCTTTACTGGTAGTTTTTCGTTTGGCGGCCAATGTCCCGCTTCCCGGCGTGGATGCTGCGCAACTCAAAAATCTTTTGGAGGGGAATCAATTTTTTGGTTTGCTCAATATTTTTTCCGGAGGAGGATTTTCCAACATTTCCATTGTGCTTTTGGGCGTAGGGCCTTACATTACCGCTTCCATTATCATGCAGCTGCTCACCATGATTGTGCCGCGGCTGGAGCAGCTCTACAAGGAAGAAGGAGAAGCCGGAAGGCAAAAGTTCAACATGGTGACGCGGTATTTGACCGTGCCGCTGGCCGCTTTGCAGACATTTGGCATGATTTCCTTGCTTCGTTCTCAGCAGGTCTTGGGGGTGTTGAGCGCTTTTGAAATGTCTTCCATTGTCATCATTGCCACGGCGGGAACTATTTTCCTGATGTGGATTGGTGAATTAATCACCGAAAGGGGAATTGGCAACGGCGTGTCCTTCATCATTTTTGCCGGTATCGTCGCGGGTCTTCCTGCGACCGTATCCCAACTTTTCCTCACTTTTGACTCCACTCAATTTTTTTCTTATCTTTCGATTGCGGCAGTAACTCTGGTTACGATTGCGGGAGTAGTTGCGATGACGGAAGGGCAGCGCAATATTCCGGTTTCCTATGCTAAGCGCGTGCGCGGTGCCAACCTTATGGGCTCGGGAAGCTCGCATTTGCCGCTGCGCGTCAATCAGGCCGGAGTGATTCCGATCATTTTTGCCGTTTCCATCATGCTTATCCCGAACATGCTGGCCAGTTTTTTTGCGTCTTCCAAGATCGAAGCTTTAGCCAAGGCCGCTACGGCAATTGGCTCTCTTTTGCAAAATCAGCTCCTTTACGGCGCTCTTTACTTTGTTTTGGTCGTGCTTTTTACTTATTTTTACACGGCGGTAGTTTTTGATCCGGAAAAGATTGCCGAAAACTTGCAAAAGCAAGGCGGATATATCCCGGGCATTCGTCCGGGGCGTCCTACGGCGGATCATCTTTATCGCATCATGAATCGCATCACGCTGGCCGGCGCGCTCTTTTTGGGGGCGATTGCGGTTTTGCCAATGATTGTCCAAGGGGCCACTAATATAGCAACTTTGCAAATCGGCGGCACCAGCATCCTTATTGCTGTTTCAGTCGTGATTGAGACGATCAAGCAGATCGAGGGCCAATTGGTTATGCGCGATTACGAAGGATTCTGATTGAAATCACTAACATTTTCTAATCTGACAAAAAGATAGATCTTTTTGTTTCACGAATTTACGCGAAGGCGATTGGTGGTGATGGGGTGTGATTGGCGTAGATTGGTGATCGATATTATCAATGAACTTGATTATTTTTGGTCCGCAAGGATCGGGAAAGGGCACGCAAGCCGACAAGCTTAGCGAACGGTACGGCTTGGCGCATATCGAAACCGGTCAGATCTTTCGCGATATTGCGCGGGAAGATTCGGAATTGGGAAGGATGATTAAAGATTTAAACGACCGCAAAGAAATGATTCCGGATGCGGTTACCATGCGGGTGCTCAAAGAAAATGTCGACAAGGTTCTGGCTTCCTGGGGGATAATCCTGGATAGCGCTCCGCGCACCTTGGGTCAAATAAAGCCGGTTGAAGAAATGCTTGTTTCCTTGGATCGAAAATTGGACAAAGCCATTTACATAACACTTCCGTACGAAGTTTCCGTGGAGCGCATCACTAAAAGGTATATGTGCCCTCTTTGCCGCAGACATTTTGTGTTGGGCAAAGATATAAAAAGCGCAGACGATCCTTGTCCCACTTGCGGTGGTCCTATCCGGCAGCGGATGGATGATACGCCCGAAGGGGTGGCTAAGCGCCTGAAGACTTTTTACGAAGTGACCATTCCGGTCGTCGAACATTATCGGCAACGAGGGATGCTGGTGGAGGTGGAGGGAAATCAGCCCGTAGAAAAAGTATTTGCGGATATTGTTGTAAAACTGCAGAGCTGATTTGATTCCCGCGGTTGGATAAACGGCTTGCGTCGCCGGTGCTTGGTTGGCGTATTTGCAAGGGAGGACCGGGGGTTTCTTGGCGGCAATCAACGTATTCGATAGCTACAAAAAATAAACCAACGTATGCCTATTTCCGTTAAAACTGAAAAGCAGATAGTGTCGATGCGCAAAGGGGGGGCTATTTTGGCCTTGGTGATGAGGCGTCTCGGCGAAATGATTGCTCCGGGAGTTTCCACCGCAGCTTTGGATGGCCTTGCTGAAGAGCTTATCTTGGCGCATGGCGGCACGCCTTCTTTCAAGGGATATGGCGAAAAAAACAACCCTTTCCCGGCCACTCTTTGCGTTTCTTTTAACGACGAAGTTGTGCACGGCATTCCAACCAAAGACAAGCTCATTTCTGCCGGAGATCTGGTCAAGATAGATGTGGGCATGCGCTACGAAGGGATGCATACCGATATGGCGCGCACCTTTGCGGTGGGCATGGTGTCCAAAGAAGCGCTAAACCTTGTCTCGGCAGCCGAGCAAGCTTTTTGGGATGGCGTAGCCAAGCTCAAAGACGGCGCTTATTTGGCGGATTATTCTAAAGCGGCGGAGCGCGCGGTGAAAAAAGCCGGTTTTACGGTGGTGCGCAACCTGGTAGGACACGGCATCGGCAAGGAACTGCATGAGGAGCCGCAAGTGCCCAATTTTTACGAACGCGCCTACCGCCCGGTTAGACTGTCGGCGGGGATGACGCTGGCGCTGGAACCGATGGTCAATGCCGGCAGCGCCAATACTTACGTGGGCAAGGATGGTTGGGCGTACAAGACGAGCGACGGAGCTTTGAGCGCGCATTACGAAAACACGGTGCTTATCACCAAAGATGGAGCGGAAGTTTTGACGCAGGAATAAAAAATTCCCGCTTCCGGTAGTTCGGAAGCGGGATGTTTTCAGGGAAGGGAAAGGTATATCATTCTTATGCGCTGATCTTCCCTCCTCCTTTTGGCTGTTTTGTAACTGGAGATCTTGACCCTAATTGCGCTCAAGGCCGCCTTCTTCCAGTCGCGAACTTGTTTCAAAAAGGAACTCAGCCTTCCCTTTCCCTCCATATAAAAGCAAAAGAGGGAAAAAACTAGGCATAAAAAGCAGGCGACAATGATTGGTTCCATGGAACACCTCCCGGGGTTGAATTAGCCTTACTTCTAATGATATCATAAAAAAGTAAAAAAGTCAATATATGGGCATAATTTGGCTAAAATAAGCCATTAATAACCTATGGAAAATTCGGTTAAAAAAATTTTGGGAATAGATTACGGGGAGCGCAAGGTGGGGTTGGCGATTGCGGACACGGAAACACGCATGGCCTTTGCTTTTGACACGCTAGACGGGGCAAGTAAGAATTTTTTGGAAAATTTAAAAGAGATAATTAGGGGCGAAAATGTGGAGGCGGTAGTTATCGGCATTCCTTCGCACATTAATCGGGTAAAAGTGGAATATCCCGGCGAAAGATTAGGCAAAAGGATAGCTGCGGAAACCGGGATAAAGGTTTTTTACCAAAACGAAATGTTTACTACCAAAATGGCCAAAGCGCATTTGCTTGCCAAGGGGGTAAGGGGTGTGGATAAGGTGGATGACCAGGAAGCGGCTCGCATTATTTTGCAGGAATGGTTGGATGGCGCAAGCATATAGCATATGCCAGGCGGCATGGACCAGGAATCAGGCAGCAATGCCTCCATGTACCCTTTTGCGGCTTTGTGGTACAATGGTTTCAGTAGGGGGGTAATATGTAAACAAACAGCCAGGCATGGAAAAGAATCCATATTTGTCGGTAGTAATTCCGGCGTACAAAGAAGGGGAGAGAATCGGTCGCAACTTGCTCGAGGTGGAGCAATTCCTTTCGGGCAAGGGTTATGAATACGAAGTGATTGTGGTGGTGGACGGTTCGCCGGATAATACCGCCGAAATCGCCCGCAACTACGGAGATCAGATCAAGAATTTGCGAGTTATTGAAAACAAGGAAAATCACGGCAAGGGATACGTCGTGCGGCAAGGTCTCTTGGAGGCCAAAGGGGAATACCGGGTCTTTCTGGACGCGGACGGATCCACCTCCATCACGCATGTGGATAAGTTCATGCCGGAGTTTGAAAAAGGATATGATTTGGTGATCGGTTCGCGCAAAGTGGAAGGCGCTTTCATCCAGGTGCATCAGCCCAAATATCGTGAAATCATGGGGGAAGGCGGCAACTGGCTCATTCGCATCGTGCTGGGTCTTTGGAGTTATCCGGACACGCAATGCGGGTTTAAAATGATCACCGGACGCGCCGCTCAAGAAGTAGCTTCACGTATGGTGGTGGATCGCTTCGGCTTTGATTTTGAATTTATTGTTCTGGCTCAAAAATTGGGCTTCAAGGTCAAGCAGATGCCGGTCAGATGGATGAATGAAGAAGGATCGACCGTGAGCCTTACCGGCAAGAACGGTTTCATCCAGGTACTCATTGACTTATTCAAGACAAAGGGACGGCTCCTTACGGGGCAGTATCATATAAAAAAGCAAAAATAGTTACCAGTTACAAGCCAAGGGTTGTGCAAATAAACATCAACAACAAAACTCAAGAGAAGGAAATTGGGGAGGATGGCGGCAAAAAGCCGTTGTCTTCCGAACTTCGGCAAGATTTGGTGACCGGCGATTGGGTGGTCATTGCGACCGCGCGCGCCAAGCGTCCGGAGGATTTTGCCAAAGAACCGCAAGCCGCGATGGAAGCCAATGACGTTGCCAATTGCCTTTTTGAGGATCCGGTGGCCAGCGGACAGGAAAAAGACGTGCTTATTTACCATCGCAGCGACGGAGAATGGACGCTGCGGGTTTTCCCCAATAAGTTTCCCGCTTTTTCCAATGCGCGCCCGGTCAAGCCATGCGAGGAGGGGCCTTATTTTTCCATGCCGGCCGTCGGCTATCATGAAGTGATAGTCACACGCGACCATTTTCGCCATTTGCCCCAGTTGGAAGTGCCGGAGGTGGCCGAAGTGGTGGACGCTTTCCAGGAAAGGTATCTGACGCTGATGAGCAAGAAGAGCGTCAAATATATTTCAATTTTCCACAATTATGGGCGCGAAGCAGGAGCCTCGATCGCTCATCCGCATTCGCAGTTGATTGCCATGCCGGTCCTTTCTCCTTATTTGGAAGGAGAGCTTTCCGGAGCGGAACGGTATCGCAAAGCTAACCGCGAATGCGTATATTGCGCTATGCTCGGTTGGGAATTGGAAAAAAAAGAGCGGATTGTGTTTGAAAATGAAGATTTTGTGGCATTTTGTCCGTTTGCCAGCCGCGCCGCTTTTGAGGTATGGGTTCTGCCCAAAAAGCATTCCCCTTATTTTGAGCGCATAACCGACGAGGGGAAGATATCGTTTGCCCAAGTTCTCAAAAATGCCCTACTTGCGGTGCGCAGCGCGCTCAATGACGCTCCTTATAACTTCTATATCCACACCGCGCCGTGTGACGGGAAGGATTATCCTCATTACCACTGGCACGTGGAGATATTGCCGCACACGGCCACCTGGGCCGGGTTCGAGTTGGAAACAGGGATAGAGATATCCACGATTCAGCCGGAGGTGGCGGCCGAATATTTGAGAAAACAGTTGTAATTGTGGCAAAAAGTTTGTAAAGTTAGAAAGTTCCTGAAGTTCCCCTTGGTATCACGTTGAGAACTTTTTATTTTGTAAACTTTGTAAACTTATTTTTTATGCACGATCTTGTCATAAATTTCTTTTCCGGTTTCCCCAAGGAGTTGGCGACTTTTTTAATCGCCATCGTGCCCGTTACGGAGCTGCGCGCTTCCATTCCGGTGGCCGTGACGCAATTCGGCATGGATCCGTTTTCGGCGTGGTTTTGGTCAGTTTTGGGCACTTTTTTTGCCATGCTTCTTATTTTGTTCGCGCTGGAGCCGGTAGCTTCGCTGCTTTCGCGCTACTTTTCTTTTTTCCATAAATTCTTTGAATGGCTTTTTGAGCATACGCGCAAGCGCGCCAACGGCAAGATGGAAAAGTACGGGGAGTGGGCGATTTTCATTTTGGCCGCTACGCCCATCCCCCTTATCGGTGGACTTACCGGAGCCTTGGCGGCGTTTGTTTTTGGGGTGGCTTACAAGAAAGCGATCCCACTGCTCTTGGTTGGTACGATGGTTTCCGGGGTGATAGTGCTGGGGATTACCCTTTGGTTTTGAATGTTGTCGGAAAATAATATGAAAAGAATCCTGGTAGGAAATCACAAGATGAATTTGCTGACCTTGGCGGAAAGGGATAATTATCTCTCGTCGTTATTACTTGAGGCGAAGAAGATTTCCCGAAGTGCTTTGGAAATCGTGGTTTGTCCCGCTTGCGTGCATCTGGAAAAATTCGCCAAAGAACTTTCCGCGGCCGGAATGGGCGCGGGTGTGCAGAACATATATGCCGAAAGCCGCGGATCTTTTACGGGAGAAATTTCCGCGCCAATGGTTTCTTCGTTGGGTGCGACCCACGTCATAGTGGGACACAGCGAGCGCAGAAATCTTTTCGGCGAAACCAATGCGCAGTCCAATGCCAAAATACGGGCTGCCATTTTTGCAGGTCTCAACGTGATCTATTGCGTGGGCGAGAGCGCCAAAGAGCGCAAGGAGGGTAGCTTGAGTGCGGTTATCGAAAGTCAACTAGCAGAAGGACTGGAAGGGGTGGCCGTTTCCCAATTGGACAAGGTGATTGTTGCTTATGAGCCGATCTGGGCGGTTGGAAGCGACCAGATTCCAAGTACGGATGAAATAATGGAGGCGCGCATCTTGCTCCGTAAAATTCTTTCCAGGATTTACGGTTTGGAGAAAGTGAATGGTGTGCGCATTCTTTACGGAGGGAGCGTCAAGGCGGCTACGGCCAAACAACTCTGCGTCGAGGCGGGAATGGATGGAGTTCTGGTTGGGCGCGAAAGCCTTATCCCCGGTGAATTTTTGAAAATAGGGGAGATAATAAATAAGGCATATGACATATAACATGAAGCTATTCGTCTAACATGTAACATAAAACATGTAATAAGCTCGCCTGCATCAATTTTCGTGAAGCTCCTGAGTCGTTACATGCTTAAATGCTACATGCTGCATGGCTTTGCTGCATGCTACATGCTACAGGGATAATGATTACTTCTGTCAAAGAAATACTTGCCAATGCCCAAGAAGGAGGCTACGCGGTGGGAGCGTTCAATACCACCAATCTTGAAACGACCAAGGCGATCATTGAGGCGGCCAAGGAGCTGCGCAGTCCGGTTATCGTGCAGATTACCGAAAAGACCATGGAATATGCCGGAGGACGTGCCATTTTCAACTTGGTCAAAAATTGCGCCGAATTCTACGCGCCGGAAATACCGGTCGGGATTCACCTGGATCACGGCAAGAGCATGGAGGTGGTTCAGCGCTGTGCGGAAATCGGATTTCCCTCAGTGATGTACGATGGTTCGCGCAAGGAATA
>DAOKZJ010000003.1:0-10942 GCA_035325685.1 Candidatus Moraniibacteriota bacterium
GAAAGAGAAGAAAAAAATAGAAAATGCAATCTTGGAATATTAAATTAGCCAAATTCAGTCGAGGACCGTCCTCGACTGGGTTTTGTTTCACAAAGGAGGATTTTGCTAATGAATTCAAGTAGTCAAAAACTGCTCATTGTCGATTTCGACAGAACCATCTTTGATTCCGATGCGCTTTATCGGGATCTGTACAAACTATGTAAAGCGCATGGAATTAGCAGGGATTTTCTCGACCCTTCCCTCGCTTTAGTGCCTCCGGACAATCTGTTATTCAACTTTTTTCTGATGGTTCAAAAAAGTCAAAAAATTAAACCAGCCAAAATTGGAAAAGTTGTAGCAGAAATGCAGATCTATGTCAGAGAAAAAGGTCATCTGTATGTTTTTGACGATTCCAGGTTTTTTCTTGGTTCTGCGATCAGATCGGGTTGGAAAGTAGCCATCTTAACTTATGGCGATCTGAGTTTCCAGCTCGCTAAATTTGTCGGGAGCAAACTTAGTGACCTTTGTCACAGCTTCACGGTTACGTCAGAGGTCAAGTGGCGTCAGATGGAAATAATGGGTGTCTCGCCAATCATTTTTTTGGACGACAATCCAAAAAATATCGATGAGGTAAAGACAAGATTTCCTGAAGTGCTGGTCATAGAGGTGAAAAGACAAAACAGTAAATACCAAACTGTTCTTTCAACTAAAGCTGATCTTGTGGTTGGTCAATTAGATTGGCCATTAAGATTGCACGAATCAGGGTAGGAAATTCGTTTATGAATGACCTACCCTTTTTATTTAATCAAAATCGTATCATTCTTGCTTTTTAAGTGATTTTTTCTTATGCTTAAGTTATATGGTAAACCTCATCTTATCCTCACATGGATTTCAAAAAAATAAGACTTTAAAAAAGAAGTTGCTGACTTTGTTGCCTAAAGTAGCTAAGGATTTGTCCGTGGCTATTATCACCACCGCCTCGGCAGAGTGGAAAGAAAAAAATAAGCATGCAATTTTAGCGAAGCAGGTGCTTGAGAATATGGATTTCAAGCAAGTTAAATTTGTTGATATTGAGTTTGAAAATCCAAATAAGTTAAAAAAGTTTGACGTTATCTATATCAATGGTGGCAATCCATTTTATCTTTTATATCATCTCAAAAAAAGCGGTGCTGACAAAGTCATCACTCAGCTAGCTGATAAGGGAGTAATTATTGTGGGAATTAGTGGCGGTGGAGTCGTCCTGGGACCAAGCATTAACATAGTGGATTATTTTGACAAAAAAATAAATATCGTCAGATTGAAAGACCTAAATGGCTTGAATTTAACTAACATTATCATCTATCCTCACTATACTAAAGAGGCGGAAGACGAAATAAAAAAATTTGAAAATAAATATCGATGCAAAGTAAAACGCTTAACCGATAATCAATCTATCGTAATGAAAGATATGGGCGCGAATAATTATTAGCGGCGCATTTAGTTTTACGAAATACAAAAAATAAAGCTGGCGAAGCAATCATCAAACACCAGAACTCAAGCAATGGCATTTAGAAAATCCCAGAATTATGATTCTATAATCGGGGTTTAATTTTGCATCAAGGTTCGGACTTCTTCTAGGCTTCGGAGCCAAATAGGACGACTGCCAGTAATGGCAGTTGTTTTTGTTTGTGCGTCTGCTAGATTTAGCACTAAATTAAAGAGTTTTTGAGTTCAAAAGAAAGTGTTTTTCCTGAAATGAGTGGGTTCTGAAGTATGAAGTTCAAAAATGCTCTTCTCTCTTGAGTCTTAAAATTTCTGACAGATTTGGCCTCCCTTCAGTTTTCTTGGCAATCCAAGCGCAGATAGTTCCTTCGTTAACTCCGTGGTCTCTGGCTGCCTGCACTATCGTGATGCCGTCATTTTTGATGCGACTAATGATTTGCTCCTTTAATTCAGGAGCGATTTGGTGTCTTTTCTTAGTGCTTGTAAATTGACCTTTCCAATTAATTATACAAGGATAGTGTTCAAATTTTTTTGGGGGAGGGCCAAAATAAGCTTATTTTTTTGTATAACTTCCTCCAGGTATTGGGGCATGGACCGGAAACCACTTATTTTGAGCGGTTTTTGCTTTTTTGGGCAAGAAATTAGCTACAAGATGTTGCTTTTTGGGTTTTTCCTGGGGTGTCATAAATACGGGAGGTGGTTTGTAGTAAATAAAATATGAAAATATCAATCAAACGGATATATGAAAAGCCATCCAGAAAAGACGGGATTCGCATCCTGGTCGATAGGCTTTGGCCGCGGGGGGTTTCCAAATCGGCGGCAAGTGTTGAAGTCTGGATGAAAGACCTGGCGCCCTCGGAACAGCTCAGGAAATATCTGCATGTCGATAAGGAAGGCCATTACGAAAGATTTTCTCTTGAATATAAAAAAGAACTTGAGAATAAGCGCGAAGAAATAAGAAAGGAATTGAAGAATTTTGGAAAAAAGGTGACGATCGTGACTGCAGTAAAGGATATGGAAAAATCCCATATCCCCGCCCTCGTTGCTTTTTTGGAGAGTCTTTAACGAAAATAGGCAGCCTTCTCAGGTAGGCAGATTTCTTTACCAAAAGGGTTCTTTTTTGGGACGATGTTGCCGATGACACGCTTCTTTTGTCGGGTTTTGTAATTACAGGCCTTGAAATTAGAACCAGATCATGCTATAATAGATATATAGAGAGGCGGGTGATCCCGCCTTTTTGCTTATTTGAGGCAAGATATTTCTTAAAATAAAAATATGGAAGCTGTAAAATGGGAGGAGGGCATGAGTGTGGGCATAAAAGAGATAGATGACCAGCACAGGTATTTTCTGGAGCTGATCAATGGTCTTTATGAATCGATAATCCAGGAAAATACCGAAAAAGTGCTGGATGAAACGGTGCAGAAATTGTCCGCTTATGCCAAGCTGCATTTCGAAACGGAAGAGAGATATCTGGCAGAAGTCGGCTATGACAAGGCCGAGCAGCACAAAAAGGAACACGCCGATCTTTTGGCTCAGGTGGAAGGGTTCGCGCAAGAGCATCGCGATTTTCAAGGAATCGATCTTTCCTGGAAACTTTTGGAATTCATGCAGAACTGGCTGGTAGATCATTTGGAGAATGAAGATCGTTTATATGCGGAATGTCTAAGGGATGCGCGTGTGAGTAAAAACGGTTAAAGATGGACAAAATGCTCCAGAGCTGCTATAATGGAAATATAAAAAAGACGGGTGAAGCCGTCTTTTTGTTTTTTGTTAATAAATTAAACGCTAACATAAAATGGAAAGCAAAAAAATAGCTGTCGTTACGGGGGCTGGTGTGGGAATAGGAAGGGGAATCGCCTTGGCTTTGGCCAAGGAGGGGTATGGTGTGGTCGTGAGCGACTTAAGCGAGGAAACGGCAAAAAAGGTGGCCCAAGAAATATCCCAAGCGGGTGCAGAGGCGCTGGCTTCGAGGTGTGATGTTTCTTCTGCGGCCGATGTGCGCAATCTTTTTGCTTTGACCAAGGAAAAATTCGGCAAAGTTGATGTTTTGGTGAATAATGCGGGCATCTATCCTTTTGTGTCTTTCCAGGATATGCAGGAAAATGATTGGGACAAGGTCATGGACGTCAACATGAAAGGCATCTTCCTTTGCTGCAAAGAGGCGCTTGCCGCAATGCCTGAAGGGGGAAGGATCATTAACATATCTTCCATAGCTTCTTTGGTCGGCTTCCCCGGCTTGGTGCATTATTGCGCTTCCAAAGGGGGAGTCAACGGTTTTAGCAGAGCGTTGGCTTTGGAGTTGGCGCCTAGAAAAATCACGGTCAATGTCGTTGCTCCGGGGGCCATTGACACGCCGGGAGCTAAATCAACGGAGGAGGCGCAGCAGCAAATAACTGCCCAAATACCGCTCAAAAGGATGGGGGAGGCTGAAGATATAGCTGCCGCAGTCGCCTTTTTGGCCTCGGAAAAAGCCGGCTATATAACCGGACAAGAGCTGGTTGTAGATGGCGGCTGGGTCATACAATAAGGCACGGTAAGAAATAGCAGACATTATTTAAGCAAAAACATCGGATTATTTCCGATGTTTTTGCTTTGAATGCATTATGATTCCTTGGCTGTATTAGTTTATAAATAATATCAAAAAACTAAACCATATGTCTTCTTTGCAAGCAGGCGGCAAGCAAAAGATAATCCCGTTCCTTTGGTTCAACCACGAGGCCGAAGAAGCGGCCGAATATTATGTTTCCGTTTTCCAAAACGCTCCCGGTGCAGATAAGGATGCGTCCGAAATCGTAAAGGTCAGCAGGTATGATAAGGAATCCGCCAAGGCTTCCGGCAGACCCGAGGGTTCGGTCATGACCGTTTCTTTTCGTTTGGCCGGACAGGATTTCGATGCACTGAACGGAGGAAATCCTCCTGGTTTCGCAACCAGCTTTACGGGAGCCATCTCATTCGTTGTCAGTTGCAGGGATCAGGCGGAGGTGGATTATTTTTGGGAAAAGCTTTCCACAGGAGGAAAAAAGAGCGTCTGCGGCTGGATCGAACGCGACCGTTTCGGCATAACTTGGCAGGTGGTACCGCAAATCCTGACAAAGATGCTGGAGGATCCGGACAAGGGCAGGGCTCAAGGGGTCATGGAGGCGATGCTGCAGATGGACAAGATAGATATAGCCACACTGGAAAAGGCATACAAAGGATAAGTTCCGTCAATATTGGCGCGAACTTTAATTTCGGCATAGGTGTATTAGGAAAATAATTAGCTTGAAAATAATTATATGGCTAAATATATAGACGGTTTCGTTTTGTCGGTCAAAAAAGACAAGTTGGCGGCTTATCAGGAAATGGCTCAAAAAGGGGGAGAAATATGGAAAAAGCACGGCGCTTTGGAGTATGTCGAGAGTGTCGGCGAGGATCTTGATCCCCGAATGGAAGGTATGTCTTTTGTAAGATTTTCGCAGCTGGCAAAAACAGAGCCGGATGAGACGGTTGTTTTTTCGTTCATCGTGTACAAATCCCGTGCGCATCGCGACGAAGTGAATGCAGCGGTCATGAAAGACCCGGCCATGAACGATCCCGCATACAAAAACATGGCCATGCCCTTTGACCCGGCACGCATGGCTTACGGCGGATTTGAAGCCATAGTCGATATGTAAGCGATAAAGGCAACATATGAATTTTAAAGAACTTAACTCGCGAGAGAAGCGCATCATTGAAGAAAAAGGCACAGAAGAGCCTTTTTCGGGAGAATACGAAAATTTTTATGCGGAAGGAACGTATCTGTGCCGGCGCTGCGGCGCGCTCCTTTATCGCAGTACGGACAAATTCGACGCCCATTGCGGCTGGCCGAGTTTTGACGATGCTGTTTTGGGTGCGGTAAAAAGGATGCCGGATGCAGACGGAAGGCGCACGGAAATAATTTGCCGGCGCTGCGGCGCGCATTTGGGGCATGTTTTTGAAGGAGAAGAGTTGACCGCCAAAAACACACGGCACTGCGTCAATTCGCTTTCTTTGGAATTCCTTTCTGCAACGCAAGAAGCAAAAGGTCCAAGAGAGGCTTATTTTGCCGGAGGATGTTTTTGGTGCACGGAAGCAGCTTTTAAAATGGTCAAAGGCGTCAAGGAGGTTCTTTCGGGCTATGCCGGAGGAAGGACGCCAAGCCCAACTTATGAAGAAGTGAACAGCCAAAAGACAGGGCATGCCGAAACCGTGAAAGTAACCTATGATCCTCGGGAGATTTCTTTCGAAGGACTTTTGGACATCTTCTTTGCGATGCATGATCCGACTACGCCCAATCGCCAGGGTGCAGACGTGGGCAGCCAGTATCGCTCAATTATTTTTTACCAAGATGAATTGCAGCGGGAAATAATCGAAAAATATATTGCGGAGCTGGAAAAAGAGAAAGTTTTTGCCGCACCGATTGTTACCGAAGTGATCCCGTTCCATGCTTTTTACGAGGCGGAAAACCATCACCAGGATTATTTCGCCAAAAATCCCGAAGCTGCTTATTGCCAAGCGGTAATAAATCCCAAATTGGCCAAGCTGAGAAAAAAACTGGCCGCGTATTTGCAGTGAATGTTCCCAAGGGTTTACCTGGTAAGTATCCTGTGCTAGCATGGGATGCGAGCTTTAAGCATTCAAAAGAGACAAATGGCACAGGACAATGTAGCAGTGCGTTTCAGTGAGGTGTCTTTCGAATATGGACGGGAAAAGCCCATTCTGGATGAAGTTTCCTTTTCTTTGCGCCGGGGGACCAAGATTACGCTGATGGGGCAAAACGGCGCCGGCAAAAGCACTATTTTGAAACTTATTACCGGCGAATTGAAGCCGGCAGACGGATCTATTTTTGTCGACTCCAAGCTCAGGGTGGCTTATGCCAAACAAATTATCTCCGCAGAGCAAAAAGATCTTACGGTCAAGGAATTTTTTGAAGGATGCTTTGACGAGAAAGTTTATAACATAGCACCCAGGATAGAAAAGATACTGGAAGTCGTTCACTTGAAAGCTCCGCTGGAAAAGAAAATAAAAGATTTTTCCGGCGGACAGCAAGCCAGGCTGCTTTTGGCATCGGCACTGATCCAGGATCCCGATCTGCTCATTTTGGATGAGCCGACCAATAATTTGGACAAAGAAGGGATCGCGCATCTCACACAGTTTTTGGTGGATTTTGACAAGACTTGCATTGTTATTTCGCACGATGCGGACTTTCTGAACATGTTTACGGACGGCGTGCTTTATTTGGACGTGTTTACGCGCAAAGTGGAGCAATATCTGGGCGATTATTACGTGGTGGTAGCTGAAATAGCGGAACGGATTGAAAAAGAAAGGATGAAAAATGCCCGTTACGAAAAAGAAATAATAGCCAACAAGGAAAAGGCGAACTTTTTTGCCAACAAAGGAGGAAAAATGCGGTTGGTGGCGCGCAAGATGCGTGAAAAGGCGGCTGAAATGGAAGCGGCAAAGGTGGATGTGCGGCGGGAAGATAGGGCTATCCGCGCTTTTGAAATTCCGTGCCAACAAGAACTGGGCGGTGAAATTTTGGGGATCAGTTCGCTTGGCATCATGCAAAACCATGAGCGAGTGGAAAAGGAAGTGCGGGTTTCCTTGTACAAAGGGATGCATCTGTTATTGACCGGACCCAACGGCATAGGCAAAACCACCCTTTTGGAATCTATTGCCACCGCCCAAGCCAAGGGCGCCAAAGTGGCCGAAGGTGTTCGGGTGGGATATTACCGGCAGGATTTTTCCACGCTTGATTTTGGAGAAACGGTGTATGAATCGCTCAAGGGGGTGATGCGCATTTCGGACGAACAGCGCTTACGCGCCGTGGCGGCCGGTTTTCTGTTGGACAAAAAGATTATCAATTCCAAAATAGGAACTCTTTCGGAGGGACAAAAAGGGTTGGTGGCCTTTGCCCGGTTGGTCTTGGAAGAGCCCGGGCTGCTTATCTTGGACGAACCGACTAACCATATCAATTTTCGCCACTTGCCGGTGATTGCCCAAGCGCTCAGCCAATTTGAGGGCGCGCTGGTTTTAGTCAGTCATGCGGCGGATTTTGTCGAGCAAATCCGCATCGATCAGGTGCTGGATTTGCAAAAATGAATCGGTCAGCGTTTTTTTGCGCCGAAACGAATTTGCCCATTCCTTTTGTGTATTACTCAAAGTAATACGTTTAAGCTAAATTTATGAGCAAAGGAAGAGTGGTGCATTTCGAAGTGCAGGCCGACGATGTGGAGCGGGCCAAGAAGTTCTATGAGAATGCGCTGGGCTGGAAAGTGGAACAGTGGATGAAGAAAGAAGAGGGCGGCGTGATGGATTACTGGGGGTTGATTACCGGAGAAAATGACGAGCCGGGAATAAACGGCGGTCTTTACCAAAGACCCCAGGACAAGGAAAGCCAATATCGCCTGTATGACTGCACGATAAGCGTGAAGGACCTGGATGCGGCAGTTGAAGCCGTCAAAGCTAACGGGGGCGCGATTATGCGCGAGAAGGAGCTTTTGGCGGGAGTCGGTTGGTTTGCCAGTGCCAAAGATACGGAAGGAAACAGATTTGGACTCATGCAGCCCTTGGAAATGCCTTCGAAGTAGCACGTCAAAAAAACGCCCCTGGGGCGTTTTTTTACGTATAAACAAAACTTGCTTATTTGAGGACACGGTCGAATAGCCCCGCCGAACGGCTCATGAACAAGGGCCATTCCTTGATGAATTCATGAGGTCCGCCCGCATATTCGTAGTAAGTAACTTCTTTTCCGGCTTGCTGGAGTTTTTCGGATAGCTCGCGCGACCATTCCACAGGCACATCCTGGTCTGCCGTTCCTTGATGGATCATGACCGGAGCATTCACGCGGTCCAGGTAATTTACGGCCGAAACGCTTCGCCAAAAATCGGGATTTTCTTCGAAAGTGCCATACTGGGCCAAGGTGCGTTCAGCTATGTCCGGCATTTCCGGCGCCACCCAACGGTCAAAATTTTTGCGATAATCGGCGTTGATGGGTGCGTATAGCACTACGGCCTTGACCAGCTCCGGCTTGGTAACCATTACGTTTATGGACACTCCTCCGCCCATGGAGTGTCCAAGCATCCCGATTTTTTCGCCGTCCAGCATCTTGAGGTCTGATCTTTTAACGGCCATGGCTGCATTAATTACGTCTTCGGTGTAGCCGGTGCGCGGCTTGGTGTCGTTTTCCGGATCGATGTCGGAAAAGGCGTGGTTGCGGTAATCGCTATGCAGCACTACGTAGCCGCGGCGGGCGAAATAATCCTGTTCGCGCCGAAGCCCTTGGCCGCTTCGGTAGATTGCCGGATCTATATATCCGTGGTTGAGCAAAAGCACCGGAAAAGGACCTTCGCCGTGCGGGATATTCATAATACCGGAAATTTTCAAACCTTCGCTCAAATAAGTGACGGCGTAGCGAGTGTAAGCTTCGTTGCGCTCAAGCACTTGCCCGAGCTCCAATCCGCCGCCGCCAAATTCCTTGGCCATAAGGGAGGGCAGCGAATGGGGATGCGGTGCTGGCGCGGTTTTTTCGGGGGAAATTAATGGCGTCGAGGAAACGGCTGGCCCCGGCAAAGATTCCTTTTCGGTGGAATATTTTTGCCAAAACAAAGAGAAAGCCCCGATGGATAGAGCCAGGAAAATAAGCAGCAATTCTTTTTTCATAAAGTCTTTTTTAAATAAAGCTTGCTTTCCTAAGTAACTACGCCGGAGGGAACTTTAAAATTCCAAAGCTTCTTATTGACAGGTAAATAATTGAGTTGTATGCTGGGCTTTCGCGTGTTCGTTGAAAAAAAGAAGAAAGGAGGGCTTCGGGCCTTTATACAGAGAAAAACAGCGACTTAAACCACACAAGGAGGAAGATCAATGGAAGCAGGAAAACTGGTCGTGCTGGAAGGTATTTCCAAGGCGGGTGTTTCGCCGGTGGCGGAGTCCATCAAGCTCGGTCTGGTCGAGCGCGGCATAGCCGCCCATGTCATCGGCGGAATGGATAGCGTGGATATGTTCGGGGAATCCCTGCAGGGGTACGGCACTTTCGGGGAGAATCCTCTGCGCGATCTCAAACACGAAGCGGTCGGACTCATCTTGCGTTTCCAGGAAGAGGTCTTCGAGCGGCTTGCCGAGGGCGAATGGGTGGTGATGCGCCACGGCATTCTTTCGCTGGAAGCGGATGCGTATGCGCTGGGCATGGACAGGGAACTCATCGAATTGCTGATGGGGCCTTTGGAGGAATTCATCAAGCTTAACTCCCTTAAGGGAAAAGTTGTCAAGCCGGTCGTTTTTGTGCTCGACATCGCGCCCGAAAAAACCGCGGCGCGGCTGGGCGAAGGGAACTTTGGCAGTGAAAAGATGGAGATAATGCGTAAAAAGAGCGTCTATCTGCTCGAAAAGGCTTGCGTTCGTGGCGGGATGGTTATTATCGACGCCGACCGTCCCAAAGAGGAAGTTTCCAGTCACGTACTGGAACTTATCTTGAAAGATATCCGCTGAGGTCCTCCGTTCGGGCCGCCTTGCAAAGACAAGGCGGCTCTTTTTCGTATAATGAGAAGGAAGGGTGGTTCGTTTTGTATTAATCAGGGCAGGGTTTGTGTTGGCAAGGATTTTTTATGGATAAGAAAGTAAATTCCAAAGCGGGACTTGTTCTTGTGGCGACCATTTCTTTGGCGGTCGGCTTTTGGGTGTGGAGCTTTTCTGGGCAAGTGCAAAGGGAAGCTTCTTTTGCGCCACCCCCTTTTCCTCAAAAGATAAGAAAAACTCCAGAGATACCCACGGTCATCAAGCGGCCTACTCTTTTGCCGGTGGACATGGCCCGCCTTAGAAAACAAGGATGTGTCGCAGACGGGCTTTTGTCCGAATATAATCCGGACCGGGAACATTTTGCCGCTTTGGTCAACCGCTCCCATTGTTATTATCTTCATCGGGCGATTGAAACGTGGCTCAAGCCGCCGGACTTTGCAACCGTTCACCATGTGATGGGACAGATTTCCTCCAAAGACGTCGTTTACGGGATGTTTTTGGCGGAAGCGCTCGATCGTCGTGCTTTGTATTTTGATGAATATAGTAAAAAGCAATTTGATTTTGATACCATGTGTCGCCAAGGAAGCATTAACCGGTGGGGCGAGCATAGTTGTGTGCCGAATTTGGCTTCCGCGGCTTACCGCGATTATTTGCGCTACATAACGCGCAAAGCGATGGATTTGGGCGTGCAGAGTTTCACTTTTGGGCAGATATACATGCAAGAAGGAGGAGAGAAAAATTACGCGCCGCGAGTCATAAAAGACATGCGCGCTTATGCGGATGAAATAGGGTTGGATATTGTGATCGGCGCCCAAACCGGCCATCTTACCGATCCTGCTTATTTGGCTCTTTTTGATTACATCGAAGGAGGGGTGGGGATGGATGAGAAAGGGAATTTGGAAAGCGGTCCGTGCCTTTCTTGGCGCGGCGGCTGTTGGGCGCTGCTTTGGCATCAGGATTTTTCTGCCAA
>DAOKZJ010000003.1:11042-62078 GCA_035325685.1 Candidatus Moraniibacteriota bacterium
AAAACGGGTGATTTTCACCCGTTTTTCTATTTTACCTTAAATAAGCCTTAATTTTAACCTCTCCATCCTTTTTTCGGCATAAAAAGTCTGCCGGAAGACCGGAACGGAGCAAAAACAAAAATGGCTACAAAGCACGAATGTCCGCATTGTGCGGCACGCGACAAAGCCGAAGGGGAACAGCATGAGTTCCAGCTTTCCGTTTTGTTGGCGATGGTACCCTTGATGGTATTCACGCTCTTCGGGCAGATGGGATTGTTTTAAGCAGATCCCGCAAACTTCCTTTTTTATCCTTTCGCGCTAAAAGAAAGGATTGCATAAAAAACTCCGAGCATCGTCGGAGTTTTATGCTGGGCGGATTAGTTTGAATTGCATTTGCGGCAGCGGCAGCCGTGGGGCGTGATGTGTTCTGCCACATATTCCTTTCCGTAGTCATAAGTCAGTTCCGTGTCTGGTTCGATCGAACGGATGGCGTAAATGTTGATGTGGCCTCTTTCTATCCGCGCTTCGCAGTTGGGGTGGCAGGAATGGTTAAGGTAGCGGGCCAAGTTTTCTCTTCCTTTGCCGTCAATGGTAAAGCGCGAGTTTAAGGTGAATAGGTATTTGCCTCCGCGCTTATTTGCTTGGGCGGTGGTTATTTTTTCTCCGGTGTATTCGATGAGGAAAGACCCCCTTTTTATTTTTTCGGTGGCAAACAGTCCCAGTCCCGCGCTGGAACGGCCTATTTTGTAAGGTTTTTGCTTTTCCATAAAAAGCCATGAAAATCATTATAAAAAGGTCCCGAAGGACCACGACACAAGCTTAAAAATATCTCTTTTTCTTAGGGATGTCAATGTGTTGGGCAAAAGAAAAAGAGGGTGGAAAATGTAGTAAGTGTGTAAGCATTAAGGCTTTGGGCCTTTGGGAGAGGGGGTGGGTTATATGATGTTGCCATGGGCGCCAATGATGGGCTGGGGATGCGGACCTTCCGCCACGGGGGCGGGATTTTTCGGCGGATTTTTTTTCACGCTTATTTTTTGGGCTTTGATAATCTGGGCGATAGTGGCTTTGGTGCGCTATCTTTCGGGACAAGGAAGATCTGAAAACAAAGAAAGCAAGGCGCTGGAGATACTTAAAGAGCGCTATGCCAAAGGAGAAATTGCCAAGGAGGAATTTGAAGCCAAAAAGAAGGACCTTTTGTGAATTAAGTGGAAATAATTTGAAAAAAGCTCAAATCCGTGCGAGGATTGGCTTGGTATGGAACAAAACTTTTCAGCAAAGGAATTGCGGCCTCCTTTGGCGGACCGCATGCGTCCGCGGACGCTCGAGGAGTTTTACGGGCAAGCGCGCCTTGTCGGCGAGAGCTCTTTTTTGCGGCGCGCCATCAAAGAAGATCGGGTTCCTTCGCTTATTTTGTGGGGGCCGCCCGGCTCAGGCAAAACCACGCTTGCTTCTATCATCGCCCATGAAACGAAAAGCGCCTTTGTCCAGCTTAGTGCGGTGACAAGCGGGATCAAGGAATTGCGTTCTGTATTGGCCAGGGCGCAAGAAAATGTTTGGCAAGGCAAGAAAACCATTTTGTTTATCGATGAGATCCATCGGTGGAACAAGGCGCAGCAGGATGCTTTGTTGCCGCATGTGGAAAAGGGAACCATTACCCTGATCGGCGCCACAACTGAAAATCCCAGTTTTGAAGTGAACAGCGCCTTGGTTTCGCGCACCCGGGTTTTTACTTTGGATAAGATCCCTTCCGCTGAAATGGAAAACATTATCCGGGCGGCGCTTGAAGACAAGGAGCGGGGATTGGGGAGCGCTGCGGTGGAGATGGCTCCGGAACTGATCGGAGAGCTGGCTGTCATTGCCAACGGAGATGCGCGCATGGCGCTTAACACCTTGGAAGCGGCGAGCGGTCAGCAAAAGAAAATAACCAAGGAACTTCTTGCGCAAGTTCTTCAAAAAGCGCATTTGTATTACGACAAAGGAGGGGAGGAACATTACAATATCATTTCGGCGCTTCACAAATCGATGCGTGGCGGAGATAGCGATGCGGCGCTTTATTGGCTGGCTCGCATGCTGGAGGGCGGTGAGGATCCGCTTTATGTGGCGCGCAGGTTGCTCAGGTTTGCCAGTGAAGACGTGGGTCTTGCGGACAACTTCGCGCTTGTTTTGGCTAATAACGTGTTTGATGCTTGCCATAAATTGGGCATGCCGGAATGCTCCGTGCACTTGGCGCAGCTGGTTATTTATTTGGCCAAGGCCAAAAAGAGCGTCGGCGCTTACTTGGCTTATGGCAAAGCCAAAAAAGATGTTTTGGAGCGTGGTAATTTGCCGGTGCCACTCCATTTGCGCAACGCGCCGACCAAATTGATGGAACGATTGGGATATGGGAAGGGGTATAAATATACGCCGCTGGAAGACAGTTCCACTCAGGAATATATGCCGGAGGAATTAAAGGGCAGGAAATATTTGAAATGACCTAAGCGCTTAAAAATATCCAAAAAGTCCCGAGAAAAAAGACAAGGTTTGCGGCAAAAAAATTTCCGGCGGTATCGCAGATATTTGATTTCTTGCGGCAATCTTCACTTTTTTGAAAAAACAAAACCCCGCCAGGAAGCGGGGTTTTTTCGGCAAGGAAAACGAATTTTTTTATGAGGAAATTTAGCGGAAATTTCCAAAATCCAAGGCAGGTGTCGCGTTATTTTTCCTTCACAAACGAGACATACATCACCGGCACGATAAAAAGCGTGAGCAGCGAGGATACGGAGAGCCCGAAGATGATCGCACTGCCGAGCGCGGTCCACAGCTCGTTGGATAGCGTGATGGGGATAATGCCGGCGATGGTACAAATGGAAGTGATGAAAATAGCTTCCAGGCGGGATTTGCCGGCGTCTATCACGGCCTCGCCAAAGGGTATGCCGAAACGGATGTTGAGATCTATTTTATCGATCAAGATGATGGCGTTTTTGACCACAATGCCAAATAGCGCCAAGATGCCGATCAAGCCGGGAAAGCTCAAATTAACTCCGAAAATGGCCATGCCGACAAATACGCCGATAAGGGCCAAGGGGAGAGTGACCAACACGAGCAAAGGCTTGATAAAAGAATTGAATTGGATAACCAAGGTGGAGATAATGAGCAGCGCGGCAACGAGCATGGCACGCAAGATGGATTTGACTGATTCGGCGTTTTGCTCGTTTTCACCACCATAGGAAACAGCATATCCTTCCGGCAAAGCGTACTCGCGGGCCAGTTTTTCCTGGAAAGCTTTAAGTACCGTAGCGGGGTTGGTTTTGCCGCTGACCCCGGCGGAAATGGTCGCCGTCCGCTCTCCATCTGTGCGGGTGATGCTTTCCAGGGAAGGGCGCAGTTCTATGTGGGCCACGTCTTTAAGCAGTATTGCGTTGTGTGCGGAATTGATGATTTCCAAGTTGCCGAGGGCATCCAGAGAGGGAAGCTCTCCTTTGTCCAGTCGGGCGACCACGCTGACATCCTTTCCGTTTTGGGTGATAGTGGTGATCTCTGTTCCGGAAATGGCTGTTCTCAAAAAGCTTCCCACAGCGGCAGGAGAGAGGGAATAAAGTTCCAGCCTTTGCGGATTAAGGGTGAAAGTATATTCGGCCGGCGCTGCCTTGAGAGATATGTCGCTGCTGGAAACTCCTTCGATCGAATCGAGTTTTTCTTTAAGGTCGGTAGCGATTCGTTCAAGTGTCGGCAAATCTTCGCCGCTGATGCGCGCTTCAAAAGCCGCTCCGGCCGGGGGTCCGCCGCGCACGGATTCAACTGTCACGTTGGCTCCTTCCAAGTGCGCAAGATCTGCGCGTATGGAATCGGCCAATTCGTAGGAGGCGAGAGAACGTTCTTCTTTGTCTGTAAGGGTGATGATAATCGTGGCCGCACTGGATTTATGTTGCGAGGATCCATACAACTTGATCGCTTGCCCGACGAGGGTGGAAAAATTTTTTATTTCCTTATACGGCAATATCTTTTCTTCCGCCTTTGCAGCAAGTTCGTCCGTTTTTTCCAAAGAAAGTCCGATCGGTCCTTCGATGGTTACATAAATGGTGTCTTCGTCCGAAGCGGGAAAGAATTCGGATTGAACGATGCCGGAAATGGGAAGTGCCACTGCGCCCAAAAAGAGCGCGAAAGTAAACAAAAGCGCGCCCATGCGTCTTTTTTTGCTGGCCAGCACGGAGCGGATCATTTTTTCGTAAACGGGGATTAGTCGGTCAAAATCGGCGATGCCGTGGATAAGGCGCCCCCCAAAAGAGGTATGTGTTTCTCCTTGGGTGCGGAGCTTTTCCTTAATGAGAGTGGCGTCTTTCCATTCGCGTTCGCTGAGCTCTTTGTTTTGTTCCAGCTTCTTTTTGCCTCCGGCCAGATACCATCTGGTTATGCGGATGGCCACCGCAATACCCAAAGTCCCAATGCTCCATCCCCAAAAACCTCCTTTAAAAAGGGCGAAAAGGGACGCCGCGAGCAAGCCTATAAGGGAAAGTAGAAAGATGGTACGCGTCAGGCGTACGCGCTCTAAGACTGCGGCGAGAGGGTGGTTGATCATCAGTGCGATCAGCAGCGAGCTCACCAGCGTCACTGAAACGGTAATAGGGATGGATTTGATGAACTCGCCGATCATGCCAGTGGCGAGCAGCAGCGGCAAAAATGCCCAGGTGGTGGCCAAGGTGGTGGTGGTAAGCACGACCTTGAAATCGTTAAGCACCAAAAGAACCGCCTCTTCCGGGGTGAACTTGCCGGTCTTGAGATATTGCTTGGTGGCGCTCACTACCACAATTGCGTCATCCACCAATAATCCGAGGGCCAAAATAAGTGAAAAAATAGAAAGAAAATTGAGGGAAATTCCACTGGCGAGCATTACGCCGAAAGAAACGAAAAATACCAGCGGGACAGCCAGTCCGGCCACCAGCGCTTCCTTGAGCCCCACGATGAAAAACAAAATGGCAAACACCAGAGCCAGTGTAAGCAGGAAATCGTGCGTCAGGCGGTCAAAGTCTTCCCGGATATATTTGGCAAAATCTGTCGTCACGTCAAAACGCGTCCCCTGGGGCATTCCGGCGACCATTTCGGCAGTTTTTTGGCGTGCGCTGTCGGCTATTTTGATAATCGAACCGCCGCTTCTCTTGACCACATCGATGGTTACGGCTTGCTGCGGGATGCTTCCTTCGGTGGAAAGGCGTGAAAGGGTCGTCCTTTCGATGGCTTTCTCTTCGACTTTGGCTACGTCGGAAAGTAAAATGAGTGCGCCGCCGGATTTATGTCCTACGGGCAAATCGCCCAAGCTTCGTGCGTCTGTAAAGCGCGCATCCACCCGGATAGGGTAGGTGAACCCTTGGGAGTCGAAATTGCCACTGGCCATGGCGTGGGAGCTGGAGCGGATCGCGGCGTTGGCTTGTTCGATAGTTACTCCCAGCGCGGCCAACTTGCCCGGATCATAAGAAACGGAGAGCTCCCGTTCGTCTCCCCCGGAAACATTCACTTCGCGCACCCCTTCGATTTTTTCCAGTTCGTCCTGGATTTTTTCCGCTTGCGCGCGCAGCTCTAGAGCATCAAAAGGTCCACTAAGCGCTATGGACATGATGGGCCGATCGTCAAAGGAAATTTCGCTTACTTGTGCTTCCGTGGCATCTTCCGGTAAGTCGCTGTTTATGTCTGCCACTTTGTCGCGGACGGAGCGGATAGCTTCGGTAAGGTCTTGGTCTGCGGAAAATTCCACGGTTACTGCGGACAGGGAATTGGCTGAGCGCGAGGTTATTTTTTCCACTCCGCTTACGCCGCCGATCGCCGTTTCTATTTTTTTGGTCACCAATTCTTCCACATCCGAAGGCCCGGCTCCCGGATAAGCGGTCACGACCATGGCGATGGGAATTTTTACTTCCGGATTGGACTCGCGCGGCAGCTCAAAAAAGGCATAGAGGCCCCAGGCGCTGATTAACGCAATCAGCAACAATACGACGCGAAAATTGGTTACGAAGAAATTGAGCCATCCTTTTCTCAATTCTTCCCGAAATTCGAGCTTTTCCAGATAGCGCGAATCGGATGATTTTAGCTTTTCTTCTGACATAACGCTTGAAAATAATTTAATTGAGAGAAATGGCCGCGCCGTCCGAGAGAAGTTTGGCTCCCTGAGTGATGATCAGCGTTTCATCTGCCATAGAAGCCCTTATTTCGGCTATTTCGCCGTTTACCTTGCTTATCTGGACCATTTTTTGGACAGCTTTTCCGTTTTCGGCGACGAAAAGGAAGTTGCCGTTTTGGGTTGTGGTCAAAAGGGAAACAGGCACAAGCAAAGAATTTTCAGCGGAAGCAGTAAGGTTCAGAGCGGCATGCACGGTTACGACCGTTCCGATCCGCAAAGGTTTTTCCGGCAAAGCTTCCACCAGAAAGCGCCCGCTTTGACTGTCTGCCGCCTGCGCGCGCACTTTGACAAGGGCGGCAATCGTTTCTCCGGAGGGGGTGGAAACGGTAAAGCGCGCTCCTTTTGGAAAAGCATCTAGCGCTTCTTCTTCTACAAAAAAGCGCACCCGGACGCTATCGGCGGTCCCTATCTTAAAAAGCGGCGTGCCGATGGAAACCGAATCTCCGTTGGAAACGAATCTTTCTAGCACCGTTCCGGCAAGGGGGGCGGTTATCAGGCGCGTATCACGCACCGCCTGGAGCGATATGTCCGCGCTTTCTTTTTGCAGTTTGGCAAGATCGCGCCTCAGGCGCGCCGCATCGCGTTCGCTTTCACTGCTAGCGTTGTCTTTTCGGATGTTCTCGTAAGAATCTTTGGCTTGCTCGTAGTTTTTCCGGCTTTCCTTGAGGGCAATTTCTCCTTGGCGAACCTGGCTGCTCGCCAGGAGGTCATTGTCAGTAGAAAGCAATGCGCCACCGTCATCGATGCGTGCCAACAGAGCACCAGAAGCTATTTCCATCCCGGCCTCCGCACGCACTTCCTCAACCGTTCCGGAAGCTTTGGCTGCGATGGTCGCTTCGCGCTCGCCCACCACCAAGGCTTGGTAGGAGAGTTGTTTGGCATATTTTTTAAGATCTCCTGCGGGAGTTGCTTTTACGGCAAGCGCTTTTTCCGTTTCCGGATGGTCGTTGCTTTCGGCAGCCAGTTTTTGGCGGCTTATTCCTGCTGCTACAGCTACGGCGCCCAAAAGCAAAAAAAGCATGACCGGATAATTTTTGGCTATGTTCATAAATTTTTTAATGCGCGGATTATTTCAAAAGGCGAGGAAGAGTTTCGTCTGCGCCGTCCAATATGCGGTTTAATTTGGTGATAAAAAGATTGAAATCCTCCAGTTCTTTTCGGGAGAATTCCTTCATCAGTTCAGTGCGTCCCTTGAGTAGTCTTTTTCGCACGGCGGCAAGCTTCTTTTTGCCTTCAGTCGTAAGCGCCACGGTTGCGCGGCGTTTGTCTTTTGCGTTTTTTCCGTAATTTCGGCAAATAAGCCCTTCTTTTTCAAGGAAAGCCAATCTTTGGCTCATGTTGGACTTGGTGGTGCCCAATACTGCGAGCATATCTCCGGGGGAAGCGCTGCCGCGGCATTCCAAAAGGCGCAGCATTTTCACGCTGGAAGAGGTCAGTCCCAGCGGGCCGAACAAATGCTTGGTGCCGAGATGCTCTATGCGCATGGCTGCCAAGATAAGCGGCTCAAGCGGGGAGAGGGGTTCGTATTTCTTCATATTTTCAAGGGAGACATGGTTAATCGATATATAGTTTATCGATTAACCTTTTTCTTGTCAAATCCGCCTCCGCCCTGTTTGTCCCTTGCTTTTTTGGCGCAGAGGGTGTATAATGGATGCAGATGAAGATAGGCGCACAACGGGTGAAAGCCCGTTGTGCGTTTTTCTATGGTTATGGCTCAAAATAAAACAAAAAAAACGCTTGTGCGCCGTAAAAAGCCCCCATGGTCCTTCGCGGGGGTGCTTTGCACCAGCCATTTGGAATATCGCCAAGTGCGTATGTTGATCCCTCTTTTGGGAATCATCTTTACGTGCAGCTTGCTCTTGGCACGCCAAAGCGCCGATGCGCGGACGCCCAAAAACGTGCCGCACTCACAAATTGTTTCTGCGCGCGAATTGGAAAAGGTTAAACTGGAAAAGGAGATCCGCCTGATGACCAAGGGTCATCCGATTGAGGACATGGCTCCGCTTATTTCGCGCTATGACCGCAAGGTAGCCGCACTTTTGGTGGGCATAGCTAAAAAGGAGAGCAACTGGGGCAAGCGCCGGCCGGTGCTCAATGGGCAGGATTGTTACAATTATTGGGGATTCCGCTTGAAAACCGCACAGCTTGGAAGCGGCGGACATTCCTGTTTTGAAAATCCCAAACAGGCGGTGGATACGGTGGCCAAAAGGCTCAAAGAGATGGTGCAGCAGGAACAGGCCGATACGGTGCGCAAGCTTATCGTTTGGAAATGCGGCTATCGCTGCGAAGGGCACAGCAGCGTGAGTGTGGACAAATGGGTAACTGACGTGGATTATTATTATCAACAGATGCTCAATTGAATTTAGGTTTACAATGGAAGCGATGGCGCTTAAGCCCAGAGCTTCTTTTTGTTGAAAAGCAAGAGGTTTGTTTAAAAAAATAAAAAACAAAAGAAATGGAAAACCCATTCTCCCCAGAAGAAATCTCAACCCAAGAGGCGCTGCAAAAAGTGGAACAGCTGTCTGCCGCGGCGGCGGACTTTGCCGGGCAGGAGCAGGAAAAGCAAAATCTCGGGCAACTTAAATATGCCGGATTTTGGATGCGCTGGGTGGCTAATTTTATAGACGGCCTAATCACCTCCTTGGCGGGAGGAATCATCGGTATGGTGTTGGGCATCGCTTTGGGCGTTGGCGGCGCCTTGGGCTTGGCAGGAAATCGGACCATGGCCAGCGCATTGGGTTGGTTGGTGGGTATGATAGTTTCCTGGATTTATTATGTTTATTTCACCCATACCAAGCATGCCACTTTGGGCAAGATGCTTTTGGGCATGGAAGTGCGCAGCGCTGACAAGGAAGAAGGGTATGTTTCCTTGAATAAAATAATTTTGCGCGAGACCGTGGGCAAATTTCTGTCGATGCTGACGCTGGGCCTCGGTTATTTGCTGGTTGCCTTTACTGCCCGCAAGCAAGGACTGCATGATTTGATGGGTTCAACGGTGGTTGTTTATAAAGATCCGCAAGCCAAGAAATCCCGCTGGGTCATTGGGGCGGTTGTGGCGGCTGCCTTTTTTGTTGTTTTGCTGATAGGGGGCGCAGTGGCTTCGGTGGTTTTGGTAAGCCTTTCTAACGCGCGGCAAAAAGCTGCGGACGCGGCAATTAAATCTTCCCTGGCAGGGGAGTATGCTCGAGCCGTGGTTTATGCGGATGAAAAAAATACTTTCGCCGGATTTGAGCCGAAAAAGACAGATATCCCTGCGTGCGAGTATGTTCCGGAAATCAAAGTTTCCGCGGATGGTTCCAGGGCTATTATTTTTGCCGAGCTTTGCGCGAAAGAAAGCAAATACGCCTGCGTAGACGACAAGGGTTATTCGACCGCGGGAAAGGAAATTTTAGCAGAGGGTGTCATTTCTTGTGCTGGAGAAAAAGAAGAACTGCGGGAAGCTGAGCAAGCCGCCGCTTCTTTGGGGCAAAAGGAAGCTTCCGCTGAAGAAGTGGACAGATTTTTGGCCGAGCTTGATCCCAAATTGCGGTCCCTGGACGAAGCAACGGCCCCTTCTTTGCTTATCGTCGCCGAGCAAGCGCGCCAATACGCGCAAAAGAGCGGCTCTTACAAGGGATTTATTCCAAGCGATCCGTATCTCTTGAATGAGCCGGAATGCACAAATCAGCTTCAGGTGGATGTTTCTCCGGATGGCCAAAAGATGGTCATTCATAGGCCGCTTTGCAGCATGGAAGGCATCTCTTTTTGTCTGGAAGAGGCTGATGCGGAACCGATCCTCGTCGAAACGGAAATGGTAAGGAAGGCTTATAAATGCCGCTAAAATCAAATCAGGAGGCGCCGCAAGGGCGTCTCTTTTTTTATCGGCCGCTTTGTGCTAATATGGGGCGTAGGCCGCCAGAGCCTTTTTTGTATGTTGTTTTTGGGGCGTATAAAAATTTAAAGACAAAAGAGATATGCAAAACATCCAGGAGACATTTTCAAAGATTCGCGAGATGAAGCGCGAGCAGAAAGAGCTGCGCGAGATGTACAAAGATGCCCTTGGTCAGACGGACGAATACGAAGAGATCGTGGAGCAAATCAAAGCTTTGCGTGAAAAGAAGAAGGCTATCGAAGAGCGTGTGCAGTCTCAGCTCGGACGCGCCTGGGAAAAACTGGACGACCTCAAAAGGGAAGTGGCGGACGAGCAACAAAACCTTTCGGATATCGCCATTTCAACCCTTATGGAGGGGCAGACGGTGGAAGTGAAGGATGAATACGAAAACCCGTACGAGCCAATATGGAAGGTCAATTTCAAAAAGAACAATTCGGGACAGACGGTGGAATGACATCTCGCGGCATCTAGTATCTGTTATTTAAATCGGGTATTTGGCAAAGCCCCGCCAGACGGGGTTTTTGTCTTGCTTAAAATGCAAAATAAGGCAATAATTTAATTCCATGGAAAATTTTTGGACAAAATTAAAAAGGCCATTTTTTGTGCTCGCGCCCATGGCGGACGTGACTGATTTTGCGTTTCGCCAAATGTTTGCGCGCTACGGCAAGCCGGACGTGACCTTTACGGAATTTGTCAGCGCGGACGGTTTGGCCAATGACAAGGGCAGGGAGGTGCTGATCAAGGAGCTGCGCTTTCTGGATAACGAGCGGCCGATCGTCGCCCAGATATTTGGGGCTAATCCCGAAAATATCCGCCAAGCGGCTGGAATCATTGCCCGCCTGGGTTTTGACGGGGTGGATATCAATATGGGTTGCCCGGACAAGGCGGTGCTCGGGCAAGGTGCGGGGGCGGCGCTGATCAAAAATCCCCGATTGGCGCGCGAAATTATTCGTGCCGCCAAAGAGGGCGCGCCCGATATTCCCGTATCCGTCAAAACGCGGATCGGTTTTAACCAAATCGAGACCGAAAAGTGGATCGGCGAACTGTGCCAAGAACGGCCCGCGGCCCTGACGGTGCATGGCCGGACCAAAAAAGAGATGAGTGAGGTGGATGCCCATTGGGATGAAATTGCCAAGGCGGCTGCGATCGCCCAAAGTCGCGGCATCGTGTTTATCGGTAACGGCGACGTGCAAAGCGTCGCGGACGGCACGCAAAAAGCGGCCCGCTACCAAACGGACGGCATCATGGTGGGGCGCGGTGTGTTTGGCAACCCGTGGTTTTTTAGCAGCAAAGTAAGGCGCGAGGATTTGACGTTGGCCGAGCGTTTTGGCGTGATGCTCGAGCACGCAAGATTTTTTGAGCAGGAATTGAGCCAAAAAAATGTCAAAGGCTTTCATGTGCTGAAAAAGCATTTCAAGGCTTACGTAAGCGGCTTTGACGGCGCCAGGGAACTGCGGACAAAGCTTATGGAAAGTGCGAACACCGGGGAAGTGGAAGAAATTTTAAGAGAGTATTTTGGTAAAAATTGAAAAATAAAAAACCGCCGCATCAAATTTCGTACCCAAATATTTTTTCTAAGTGTTGTAAAATTACGCATATGCATTTTTTTCTAACACGGGGCAAGCTTTGCAGCAAAGGGATTTTTTTATGCGAAAAATTGCGGTATACTTCAAGGGATAGTTGGTAAAACAAATTTTATGAAAATCCTTATCCACTGGCTTCTTTCTGCTTTGGCAATCATGATCGCCGCGTATTTGCTCAAGGGCATTACGGTGGAAAATTCTTTCGTTGCTTTGGTGGTTGCGGTGGTGTTGGGTTTTTTGAACACCGTTATTCGCCCTGTCTTGCTTTTGTTTACGTTGCCGATCAATATCATGACTTTGGGTCTTTTTACGTTGGTGATAAATGCCGCGCTTATTTTGGCCGCCAGCGCGTTTATTCCCGGCTTCCATGCGGATGGCTTTGGCTGGGCAATTGCTTTTAGCGTCGTCCTGTGGCTGGTCAATTCCGTTTTACATCGGTTTGAACCGCATGAAAGCCGCTTCGACCAATAAGGGGTAACAAAAATACCGGTTTTATCCGGTATTTTTTAATGCGGCGGCAAAGGCAGGATGTCAGGAAGGATTTGACTTGGCATTCTCCAATCTTCCCAAGATTTTCTTGACTTTTTCTAAGCTATCCCAGTCGTGAATGGAAATGGCAATCGCGTCGGGATTCAGTTTTTTTGCCGCGGAAAGTTTAAGCAGAAGTTCTGCGGGTGAAACCATGTCGCTGCGGGAGATAAGGATATATTCCGGCTTGGCAAGCAGTTCTTTATTGAAAGCGCCCAGTTCTTCGCGGATAGTGGCGTAATCTTGGCGGATATCCTCCGAGTCGGCAGCCAAAAAATGAAACAAGGTCCGGGTTCTTTCGATATGTTTGAGGAATTTTATGCCCAAGCCTCTCCCTGCTGAAGCTCCTTCGATAAGTCCGGGGATGTCTGCCAAAATCAAGCCGTAGTAAGAACCCAAATTGGGTTCCAAAGTGGTGAATTGGTAGTTGGCCACTTTGGCGCTGGCGTTGGTCAATTCGTTGAGCAAACTGGATTTGCCCACGTTCGGCAAGCCCACGAATCCTACGTCCGCAATCATTTTTAATTCGAGTCTTAAGGCAAAGCTTTCTCCGGGCTTACCTTCTTCAAACTGGCGGGGCGTGGTATTGGTGGAGGAGCGGAACAAGAAATTGCCGCGTCCTCCTTTGCCGCCTTTGGCGGCGAGGATTCTTTCTCCCCGAGCGGTCAGTTCCTTTTTTGCACCGCTAGCCAAGTTATGTATAACGGTTCCAACTGGAACCTTGAGGATCAGATCTCGGCCGTCCGGGCCGTCACAAAACTGGCCCTTGCCGTCTCTTCCGTCGGCGGCGTGAAGCTTTTTTTTGTGGCGGAACTGCCCGAGTGCGCCCAAATCGTCCACTCCTTCAAAAATAACACTCCCCCCTTTGCCGCCGCTGCCACCGGCCGGACCTAGGCTCATGAGGTTTTTATTGAACGCCACCGAGCCATTCCCCCCTTTGCCGGCGGTTATTTTGATTTTTACGTCATCTATTAACATAAGTTTTTCCAAAAGGGTATTTAGCGGGTAAAAGGGGGCTTGCAGGGAAAAAAGGCATGTTCGCGCACCGGTTGAAAATTATAACGCAGAAAGAGTAAAATGTAAAGGCCAGTTGCTGCGGATTTTTTTCTCGCCAATTTGAAATTTCCATGTTACCATCGGCAAATCGCAAAATATCATATGGAAAAAAGAAGCTTACAGTTTGACGTGTTGGTTGTCGGGGGTGGCCCGGCCGGATTGATGAGCGCTTTTGCGGCAGCCGCAAAGGGTGCAAAGGTGGCTTTGGTGGAAAAAAATCAGCGCTGCGGCAGAAAACTTTTGATGAGCGGCGGCGGCAGATGCAATCTGGCGCAGCAGATAGAAGATGCGGTCCAGCTTGCCAGAAATTACCATGGCGGACGTTTTTTGATTTCAGCTTTCAAATCGTTCGGCGTCGCGGACATGCGGGCCTTTTTGGCTGCGCGCGGCGTTGAAACTAAGGTGGAAGAAAACGGCCGTGTTTTTCCAATCAGCGATCGGGGAGAGGATGTCTTGGATGCTTTGTACCGGAGCTGTCGCGCCGAGGGCGTTGTTTTTTTGGAAAATGAGGAAATTTTGGAAATTTGCCAGGAAAAGGAAGAGAATTTGCTTGAGTCAGAAAAAACTTTTTCGCAAAAAGGAAAGATAGGAAAAGTGATCACCGACAAGAGGATAATTTACGCGCGAAATTTTGTTTTAGCCACCGGAGGAAAATCTTATGCGCACACCGGCTCCAGCGGACAGGGGTATGTTTGGGCGAAAAAAATGGGACATTCCCTTCGGGAACCGCAGCCGGCCCTGGCACCTATCAGGGTCAAGGAAAATTGGCTTGGCGAGGCGCAAGGAGTTTCGGCGCGTAAAGTGGTGCTTACGGCCAGACAAAAGGGTAAAAAAATAGCCGTAGAAAAAGGGGATTTGATGGTGGCGCATTTTGGGCTCAGTGGTCCGGTGGCACTCAATATCAGTTCCAAGATAAATTTGGCTCTGCAAAAGGGAGCGGTTGAGCTGGCGGTGGATTTTGTGCCGTTTTCTTCCTTGGAACAACTAGACGAAACCTTCCGACAGATTTTTGCCAAAAATCCCCCAAAAACCATTTTGTCCTGCCTTAAGGGTCTGGTCAGTCCCAAGCTGCTGCCAGTTCTATGTAAGCTTTCCGGAATGGATGGGACGAAAAATGCAGGTAATGTGCAAAAGGACGAGCGCAGAAAATTGGCCGCCAACTTCAAGGATTTGCGTTTTCAGGTGGCGGGCATATGCGGCTTTGAGCGGGCCATGGTAACGAGTGGAGGAGTTGTTACGGCCCAAATCGATTCCAAGACGATGCGTTCCAAGATAATAAGCAACCTTTATTTTGCCGGGGAGATCATTGACGTTGACGGTCCGACCGGAGGATATAATCTGCAAATGTGCTGGAGTAGCGGCTTTGTGGCGGGGAGCGAGGCGGCAGTGGTATAATAAAAAGGTCATTTGCAATTCTTCTAAAAAATAAAAACAAAAAAATGGACGAAAGGAGTTATCAGCTGCACATCATAGACCAGTTGGAAAAAAACGAAACAGCCCTGGCTAAATTATACGGAGCTTATGCGCGCCTCTTTCCTTCGAATAAGGTTTTTTGGGAGGGATTGGTGTTGGATGAGACTTCGCATGCGCGCTGGATTTCGACGCTCCGGCGCAAGGTGGAGGAAGGAGAGATAAGTTTCGGTTCGAATCGCTTCAATATCGACGTGATAAATGATTTTGCCAAAGCCGTGGCGCTAAATTTCAAAGAAGCGGAAAATCCGCTTCCGTTGGTGTCCGCGTTGGAGCGGGCTGTCCGTTTGGAGGAAACGATGGTGGAGAAGGAGTACTTTGCTCCGTTTGCCGAAGACTCTTTGGATATGGAAATCGTACTGAGCGCTTTGCGATACAGCAGTATCAACCACCTAGAGAGCGTACGCAAGGCACTCATGCAAGAAAAGGAGATGATTGCCAAGGGGGCGGCGACCAGTTGACAAAGAGTCTGGTTGAGGCTATAATGGAAGTGTAGTTTGTAAGTTTCTTTGCCCGGTCCGTTTCGTGATTGTGTGCGCAGAGAAGGTCGTCTTACAACGGGTAATAGGTTTTTAGCACAAGACACGACAATGGCAACGAAACTGTATGTCGGCGGAATTCCGTATTCTTCTACGGATGACACCCTGCGCGATCATTTCGCCCAGGCTGGCAACGTGGTATCGGCAACGATCATCATGGACCGCGCGACTGGCCGCTCTAAAGGATTCGGCTTCGTGGAAATGTCTTCCGATGAGGAAGCGCAGAACGCGATAGCTATGTTCCACGGCAAGGATTTCGAAGGACGCACGCTCACTGTGAGCGAGGCTCGTCCTCTCGAACCGCGCCCTCGCAGGAACTTTGATTCCGATGGCGGATATGACCGCAACTAGCGTCTCATAGATGGCAGAGCCCCTCGGGGCTCTGTTTTTTTATTTTCAAAAAGCAAAAAGGTTGTAAAAACCCAAGGCAGCTTGCGCCCAGATCAATTGCAGGCTATATTGGCGGGAAGGTTTTTTGACAAACAGTTTTCCAAAGAAAGGAGATTGGCATGGAAAAAAATGTAGCTGCTACTTTCGTTAAGCTCATTCCTTTGGAAGAGCTTAGCTTGGTCACTCCTGCCCACAAGATGGTGTATTTGAGGTTGGAAGATGAATACGGAGAGGAAGATTACCAACTGTTTCGCCGGGAGCCTTCAGTGCGGATGTGCAATTGTCCGGCAACCAAAAATGAACCGGACACATCCAGGCATCATGAGCTCTGTCTTTTTCAAGAGCATGACATCCTGGTCATAAGGGCTGGCGAAGAAGAGGTGAAAATTCACGAAATGTATGTCAGGGAAAGCAGGAATGAGTTTCCCGTTGGCGAAGATTTTGCCGCGCCAAAAGACTGCGTTGTCCAGGGTTCTGATCTTACTGGGGATGAAAAAATTTCAGAGAAAACCTTGGAGGAGGGGAATTGGTGTGTGGTTGTGCTGCGTTTTGACGGCACAACCGAAGTTGTTTCCGGCAACGAAGTTCAGGATATGGAAGTAGATCTTAAAAACAAGGTTTGGGTAAAAGGAAACGACCAGCTGCACAATTTCGGGGAAATCGTGCTTTTAGAAGATGGCAGCCGCGAATGCGTTCTGGAAGGACGGGCCGAATGGTTGAAGGAATTGCTGGCTTTGCAGGAAAAACTTATTTGCAGCCATCTTTCCTTTAAGGTGGCGGAGGCTTTCAGCGCCTACCGGTAAAGCAAAAAAACAAGACGCCCGTCGCCTCCCAAGCGACGGGTTTTTTAAGGCAAGTCTTGCAAGGAAGCGTCTTTTCCTTTAAGCTCTGCTTTATGCAGATAAAATCAGCCGAATTTAAAATAGGTGCGGTGGGAGGAGAATCTCTTCCCAAGGACGGCTTTGCGCAAGTGGCTTTCGTGGGGCGTTCCAACGTGGGCAAATCCAGCTTGATCAACTCCCTTACCCAAAGGAAGGAATTGGCCATCTCTTCTTCCACGCCCGGGCGCACTCAGCAGTTGAACTTCTTCCTTATCAACGAAGAAGCTTATTTTGTGGATCTTCCGGGTTACGGTTACGCCCGGGTGGGTCTGAAAAGATTGGAGAAAATTCGCCGCATGATTATGTGGTACTTGGAGGATTCCGGAGCCCCTCTTTCGCTGGTGGTTCTGATCGTGGATGCGAGCATCGGCCTGAAGGATTTTGACAGGGAGATGTTGCAGCTGCTGGGGGAAAAGAAGTTGCCTTTTGTGGTGGTGGCGAACAAGAGCGACAAGATTAAAGCCAAGGAGAAAGTGAAAAAGATGCGCGCTCTCCAGGAGGAATTGGCTGGTACGGAGACAATTTATTTCAGTGCCAAAACGGGCAAAGGCAGAGAAGAGCTGCTGGGCAGGATCGGCGCGGCCATAAGTTGAGCGCAAAGGTTATCTGCAGGCAAGGGAGTTAAGGCCCTTGCTTTTTTAGGCAGAATATGCTATAATTAAAGATAAGTTGCCTCCAGGGGCTAAATTAAAATAAAGAGCCCGAAAGAGAGGCTTTAACCCTTGACTAAAGGGTGAAGACCTGCCATAATCGGATAGCCCCAAAGGCGCTGCCGCAAGGCGGCCTTTTGTTTTGTCTTGGCAAGTTAGGCGGAGATGAAGATGGGCGCTCAAAAAATAACTCGCAAATTATTAAAGAATAGCTACCGAATTTATCCGTACATTCGGAGGATTCGTATTTTGTAGGAATTTATGGAAATAAGAAATATCGCCATCATCGCGCATGTGGATCACGGGAAAACCACTTTGACGGACGCGATCATGAAGCAAACCGGAATGGCCTCGGAAGGAGCCAGCATGGATTCTAACGCGCTGGAAAAAGAGCGCGGCATCACGATTTATGCCAAAAATACAGCGGTGCTTTACCGGGGCACTAAAATAAATATCGTGGATACGCCCGGGCATGCCGACTTTGGCAGCGAAGTGGAGCGCGTCTTGCGCTCTATCGACAGCGTAGTGTTGGTGGTGGATGCCCAGGAGGGGCCGATGCCGCAAACCCGCTTCGTACTCAAAAAATCTTTAGAGTTGGGACTCAAGCCCATCGTGGTGATCAACAAGATTGATAAACCGGCTGCCGATCCGGACATGGTGCAAGAACAGGTGTATGAGCTTTTTTTGGATCTGGGGGCCAATGATGAGCAGCTGGATTTCACCACCATTTACGCAATCGGACGTGAAGGGATAGCCAAGGAACATCTTGACCAGGATTCCAAGGACCTTTCTCCGCTGCTGGACACTATTTTGCTTAAAGTGCATCCGGCCAAGGCGGACAGCGCCGCGCCGCTGCGCGTGCAGCCGTTCAATTTGGGATATGACAACTTCTTGGGACGTTTGGCGGTGGGGCGTATCCATGAAGGAACGGTTAAATCCGGGCAAACCTATGTGCTTAAAAAGCTGGACGGTACGATCGAAAAATCCCGCGTGACCAAGCTTTATACTTTCAAGGGGACGGAAAAGGAAGAGGTGGCACAGGCTTATGCCGGGGATATCGTGATGATCGCCGGATTTCCCAAGATAGATATCGGCGAAACGATTTGCGAAAGTGAAAGTCAAGAAGCTTTGCCGGCCATCACTATCGACGAACCAACCATTTCGCTCAGGTTCTTGGTGAATGATTCGCCCTTTGCCGGCAAGGAAGGGAAATTCGTGACCAATAAGCAGCTGCGCGAGCGTCTGGAGAAAGAATTGGAAGTAAACGTGGGACTCAAGATCGACTTTTCTTCCAATGAGTATTACATGGTGTACGGGCGCGGAGAGCTGCACATCGCAGTCCTTTTGGAAAATATGCGCAGGGAAGGTTACGAGGTGCAGGTTTCCCAGCCGCAAGTGATTATCAAAGACATAGAGGGTGTCAGAAGCGAACCGTTTGAGGAGGTGACTGTAGATGTGCCCAGTGAGCTTTCCGGCACGGTAATTGAAACGCTCGGCAAAAGGAAGGGAGTCATGACCGACATGCAGTTGCATGGATCTCAAACCAGGCTGCTTTTTGAAGCGCCGACCCGGGGTCTTTTGGGTTACCGCGGCCAGTTCGTGGTGGACACCAAAGGAGAAGGTATCCTTTCCAGTCGCGTTATCGGGTTTAAGCCTTATGTCGGAGAAATCAAGAGGCGCGAAGTCGGTTCGATGATCTCTAACGGCACAGGAAAAGCGTTGGGATTCTCTTTGGCCAATTTGCAAGAACGCGGCGTGCTGTATATCGGCGCGGCGAGTGAAGTTTATGAGGGACAAGTGATCGGTAATGTTTCCAAAGGGGAGGAAATGACGGTTAATCCTTTGAAGGGCAAGCAGCTGACCAATATGCGCGCCAGCGGATCTGATGATGCCATCCAGCTTACTCCGCCGTGGGAGCTTTCCATCGAGAGGGGATTGGAAATAATGAACGAAGATGAATACTTGGAAGTTACTCCGCAGAGCGTCCGCCTTCGCAAGCAATTCCTCAAGGAAACAGACCGTGTTAAGGCTGCGAGGAAGAAGAGTTAGCCAAGTCCCCTTGCTTTTTTGCTCCGGTTAAAAAACACTACAGCGTGCTGTGGTGTTTTTATGTAAAAATAAAAACAGGCGGTTTATCTGAAGAGTGTCAAAAAAGGCATTTTTGAAATTTTAAATGGCCTATTTGCGGGCGGTCGCAAATTTTCGGATAAGATTTTAAAGGAAGGGGGGTGCGGCGGACGGCTAAATGTTCGCCCGCTAAGGCGCGGTTGTGCTATTATTGCTTTGCCACCCTTGATTTTTTGGAAGACAAGGTCTTTATGCTCATACCTTTTAGCTTGGATGCTTTTATCCAGAACATGCACAATATTTCCTACGCTACGCTGGCCCTGCTTACGTTCCTGAGCGGATATCTCATTCCGTTGCCGGAAGAAGTGGCGCTGCTTTTTGCTGGTTATGTGGCCGGCATCGGTCCGGCCAAGGCGCATATCGTAGTAATTACGGTTTTTTGCGCCGTGGTTGCGGGAGACAACGTGCTTTATTATATGAGTCTTAAAGGCAGTCGCTATGTAGAAAAATGGCGCAAGAAGATAAGGGAGGGAAAACTCAGGCATGCAGAAGACTTAATGCGGGGACATATAGGCAAGACAATTTTCTTTTTGAGATTCATTGTGGGTTTCCGTTCTTTTGGTCCGGTAATCGCCGGAATGGTTGGTGTTCCGTGGCGCACCTTCTTTTTCTTCAATGGCTTGGCGTCTTTTTTGCACGTGGTCCTTTTTGTGGGACTGGGATATGTTTTCCGCAATCGTTTTTTGCTCCTGGTGAGCGAGGTGGAGGTGATCAGGCACATCCTCTTTTTTTCTTCGGCGACTATTTTGGGATTGCTCATCGCCCGCTTTGTAAGAAAGGAATATTTGGTAAATAAAAGAAAAGGGAAATAAAAAGCCGCCCTCGGGCGGCTTTTTAAAAAAAGCGTATTTTTCAGGAAAGCCCATTTTTAAGGAGGGTGAATTCTTCCGCTCTTTCCGGGTGGCAAGCTATTTCTACTATTCCACTACGCGGCTCATCCAAAAGTTTGGCGGGATTGTGGTACCAGTCTAAACTGGCCAGGTAAGCAGTGGAAACGCAGCCGCTTTGGGCAAATTTTTGGCGCCCCAGGAAATTTAACAGCCAAAGGATGAGCGAAACCGGTCGGGGAGCTAAAAGCACTCCGCTAGTCCCGAAACGGACGAAGGGGATGGAATTTCGAGCGGCCAAAGCCAGAACTGCTTGCAAATACGGCGGGTAAAAATGGATGTGCTCATGGGAGGTTATCCCGTCCGGAAGACGGCCGAATCTTTCTTGGAAAACGGATATTTGCCTTTGCCATTCCAAGGAGATGTTCGTAAGGGAACCTTGTTTAAAAATGGAAAAAAGGAAAGAAAGTATCCTTGGGAAAAAAAATTTTGAGGAGCTGGTTTCGCAGGGAAGGCGGAGATGGATATCCAATTTGGCTCCGCTGCGAGAGAGGGCGGCTATTTCTTCCGCGCAGTATTCGCCTTCCGCGAAGATGGATACGCGGTCCGCTTTGCCCATTTGGACAAGGAAAAGGATGTTGCGGTTGGCGCGCTTGGAAATGCCGAAATCGTCAACACTTACCGTGATACGTTGTCTGGTGGGGAGGTTTATTTCCATATATTTTTTTCTTTGGTGCGGTAGTGGCCCCTGAGATGATTGAAGCGGATACGCAAAAGGTCCAAGGTCATATTGAACGGGTCGCGCAGCAAACGGACATGGCTTTCCCGTGGATTTTGGAGGGTGACGGGAAGCTCTTTTATTGCGAAGCCTTTTCGACTGGCCAAAAAGATTATTTCGCTGTCAAAAGCGAATCTTTTTACTGTAAGCAAGGGAAATATTTCCCGGGCCGCTTTGCGCGTGAACATCTTAAAGCCACACTGGGTGTCGCGCACCTTGCGGGTATCTATTATCAATATGCGCAGCCAGCGAAAAACATGTTCCATTAGCTTGCGATGGAGAGCCACCGGCTTGGTCACTTTGAGTCCGGGAACAAATCGGGACGCGATAACCAGATCATTTCCTTGCGAGATGGCGGCGGTAAACTGGGGAGTTTCTTCTATGGGGATGGCCAGATCCGCATCCAAAAAGAGGAGCAATTCTCCTTGGGCGGCCAGCATCCCTTCTTTTACAGCGCATCCTTTGCCGCAATTTTCGGGCAGGTTTATGATGCGAAGCGGCATCCTTTGGGCAGCTGACTCAAGTTGAGACAGGGTGTTGTCGAAGCTGCCGTCATTTATGGCCACGATTTCGTAAGAAGGGAAATTATTCGCAAGATAGGCGGATATATGCGAAATATTGGCTAATATTGTCCGTCCCTCGTTAAAGCAAGGGATGATTACGGACAGGGCGTTCTTTTCCATGGTGCTTTTATGGGAAATGATGCGCCGGTATGCGCATCGATATGATACCAAAAGAAGGATTGCCTAACAAATGGAAAAAGAAAAGGCTATTCCTTAACGGGGAGTTGTTTGGTAAGATGAAGTTGGTAAAAAGGAGTCCTCTTGACGCTACGGCAAAAAATAAGGAGGATTTATTAGACAAAATGCGCCGAACTCTTCCTTTGCGGACGAGTGGAGGTGGCATTGCAAAAATATGCGCATGCAACTCGAAAAGTACAATGTTTATTTCTTCTTCATCCTTCTTTCGGGGGTAAGTGTGTTGGCGTTCCTTGTTTTTCGGCCTTTTTTGGTCGCGATTTTTTTGGCGGCTATCTTGAGCGTCATGTTTCAGCGCCCATACCGTTTTTTCCTTAAAATAACAGGTGGTCGCGAGCGTTTGAGCGCCTTTGCCACTTCTTTGGCGGGAGTTTTGCTCCTTGCCTCTCTTTTGGCCATGTTGATCGGGCTTATTGTGAGCGAAGCTTCCGGTTTTTACCGCACCGTGGCGGCAGACGGGAATTTCATGGAGCGCTTCGTGGATCCTTTGGTGGCAAGGGTCAATTCCAATATTCTCCTGGAAACATTAGGGCTGGGCGAAATTATTAGCCGTCAATCCGTAACCGAAGCCGCATCCCAATTGAGCCAGGGACTTATTTCCGTCGCACAAAGCACTTACCAAGGAGTGGCGCATTTTCTGTTTCTTTCCATCGTAATGTTTTTTACGCTTTATTACATGCTGGTGGGCGGAAAAGATTTGGTCAAGCGCATCATGTATCTAAGTCCGCTGAAAGATGCGCACGAAAAGCTGCTTATCGGCAAATTCATTTCAATCAGTCGGGCGACACTTAAAGGAACTTTGGTGGTCGGATTCGTGCAGGGAGGGATCGGCGGTATCTTGTTCGCCTTGGTGGGTGTTCCTTCGCCGGCCGTGTGGGCGGTAGTCATGATGTTTTTGTCGCTTATTCCCATGATCGGTTCCAGCATAATCTGGTTTCCTGCCGGCATTATCATGCTTCTTTTGGGAAATGTCTGGCAAGGTTTGACAATTTTGGCCGTAGGTCTCGGGATTATATCCTTGATTGATAATTTTCTGCGGCCGGAACTGGTTGGCAAGGACACCCAGATGCATCCTTTAGTTGTCTTTTTTGCAACCCTGGGCGGGATAAGTTTGTTTGGCTTTTTGGGATTTATTATCGGACCGATCATTGTGGCGCTTTTCCTTACTTTGTGGGACATTTACGCCTTGGAATTCAAAAAGCAACTGGAGAGATTCAACGCTTGATAAAAAAGGCACATGAGTCTTGCTTATTACCAGGAAATACCTTTGCGGATAAATCCAACAGCTTTTGAGATAGGAGGTTTTCCGGTGAGTTGGTATGCGCTCGGTTACGTAGTTGGCTTTTTGACGGTGGGAGTTTTGGTGAGGGTAAGGATGCGGGAAGAAAAAATTCTGACAAAGCGCGGGGAGTTTTGGGAGGAATTGCTTTTCTTGGCGCTTGCCGCTCTTTTGGGTGGGAGGATGGGGTACGCCCTTTTTTATGCTTTGCCGGATTTTTGGAGGGAGCCCGGGCAACTTATAAGTCCATTTGATGAAAGCGGAGCTTATGTGGGAATAAGGGGCATGAGCTATTTCGGAGCCCTCTCGGGAGTCATTTTGGTTGCCTTTTGGCGGTTTAGGCATGATTTGCCCAGGCTCGGCTTACTTGCCCGCTTGGTTGTTCCAGGTTTGGGAGCAGGTTATTTCTGGGGCAGACTCGGTAATTTTTTGGGCGGAGAGCTTTACGGGAAGGTGACTTTCCAAAAGTGGGGGATGCGTTTTGCGGACAACCCTGCTTTTTTGCGCCACCCATCGCAGCTTTACGAAGCATTTACGGAAGGGATTTTGCCTTTGGTCATTCTTTGGCCTCTTAGAAAAATTTCTAAATTCCCTTTCATTTCAGCGTATGTCGCGCTTTATTGCGCCGCGCGCTTTTTTTGTGAATTTTTTCGTGCGGAAAAGGCATGGTTTCTTTTTTTGACTCAGGGGCAATTTTTTTCCCTGGCTTTTTGCTTGCTCGCTCTGGCGGCATTTCCTTTGGAACGTAAAAAATGCTACAATCCAAAAGAAAGCGGCAGGTAATTTTCCAGCCGGTATTTAAACAGAAGAATATGACAAATAATAAATATATTTGGGCGGGAGTTGGGGTTTTGGTGTTAATTGGATTTTTTGTGTGGTGGGGTTTGCGTCAGCCCAAGGAAGAAGGCGGCATGAGCGCGCAATCCGTGGATATCGTTTATTATTACGGGGAAGAATGCCCGCATTGCAAGACGGTGCAAAAATTTCTCCAAGACAATGCAATTGCCGAAAAAGTGCCTTACGTAAAAAAGGAGGTTTGGCATGACAAAGCCAATGCCAAGGAGCTGGAAGGACGGGCGGGCGAATGCGGCATTACTCCGCAAGGCATGGGCGTCCCCTTTTTGTGGGCTAAAGGGCAGTGCTTCGTGGGAGATGAAGATGTTATCGGTTATTTCAAGAAGGAGGCAGGTCTGTAATCCCTGGAGGCGCGGGTGTTTTTTGGGCAGGGTAATCCTTCTATTTCGCAAGTTTGCAAAAAATGAGTCAAAAAAATATACAATTCGATTCAGCGGTGCGCGAGCGCAAAACAAAAAAGCGTCCAAGCAATGTCGGCAACATAGCTGCTTCTCAAAACCGAGGGGCAACGCTTTTTTCGCGCGCTGGTCGGCGGAGGGCTTTTTTTACGGAAGATTCGGGACGTTATCTTACGCATGCGCAGCTGCTTTCTTTGGAGCAAGGTTTGCGCCCACGTCTGGCCAAGGGGCGCTGGGACAGCGTACAGTCTCGCATAGAAAGGGAATATGTGCGGCATGTTCCTTCAGGTAGCGATAAGTTGACTCGGGCTCTGGAAGAGTATCGCAGCCGCATTGCGGAATATAAGCAGGGATTAAGCCAAAAAGCGGAAGGCATCAAGGGGCTGGGTGATGCGCTGGTGCAAAGCTTTTCCTTGGTGCGCCTTTGGCATGCTTCCATGGTAGGGGCCATCCTTTTGGGGATGTTTTCTATGACTCTCATATATAGGTATTTGGGGCAAGGCGCTTCGGCCGGCAATGTTTCCGGAGGGGAGCCAATCCAAGCCATTGAGCAGCGCTTGGTTGCCGTAGATCCCAAAGCTCAAGAGGAAGCGGAAATATTTGCCCAAAAGGTAATAGAAAACGCCCAACAAGCCAGTGAAGAATCTTTTGCCAAGGAATTAAGGGAAATGGTCAAGGGATATCCGATTGAGGATATGGTTCCGTATATCGCCCAAAAGGATCGGACTGTCGCGGCTTTTTTGGTCAGTATAGCTAAAAAGGAAAGCAATTGGGGCAAGCGCCGGCCGGTGCTTAATGGACAGGATTGTTACAATTACTGGGGATACAGGGGTCAGCGCAAGCTGATGGGTACCGGGGGGCATACTTGTTTCAATAGCCGCAAGGATGCGGTTGATACGGTGGCCAAAAGAATCGAATTTCTTGTTTCCAACAAGAAGCTGGACACTCCGGCCAAAATGATTGTGTGGAAATGCGGTTCGACTTGTGCAGGTCACGATGATTATGGCGTCCGCAAATGGATAAGTGATGTGCAAATGTATTTCGAAAAGTTTGACGAGTAGTTTTTGGCTTAAATAAAGGAAAATTTTGGAACAAAAAATGCCTATGACAGGGCATTTTTTGGTGCCGGAAATAAAAACCCTTTTTAAAAACGAAAAAGCAATAAGGAGAGGAAGGGGCTGTGCATAAGCTGTGGATAAGTTGCTTGACGCGTTCTGGTTGGGTAGGTAAGCTGGAATGCGTGTCTAAAAAGGGCTCAAGGGGGAGGTAAAAAGTAAGCTTAATTTATGGGTGATTTTCTTCCGTTAAGGGGGATGAGACTGCTGGATAGTTTTTTAAAGGACGCCAGGCGGGTATTCAGAAGGAATACGGTTCTCACGGTGCTCTCGTTCGTTCTTTTGGTAACAGGAATCCTTAGGGCATGGCATATGCAACCCGATTTCTATGCCCATGCTTATGTTGACAGGACAAGGCAGGATATTGCGCCAAAGGAATTGTTGATTTCCGAACCGGCCGAGATATTGGTCAAAAAGGAAATAAAGGAAAAGAGAAATCAGATAGCTAAGGCTGCTCAAGATTCGGCCCTGGTCGCGTCGCGCCAAGTCGGAGAAGGAATGGAGGCGGAGCTTTACCGGATGGTGGGGGATGCCCCCATAAAGGAGATGGTTCCATATATCGCCAGGAAGGATCGCAAGGTGGCAGCTTTCATAGTGGGGATTGCAAAAAAGGAAAGCAACTGGGGGAGTGCTTCTCCGCAAAAAGATGGTCAGGATTGTTATAATTATTGGGGATACAAAGGAGAGGGCGCGCGAGGAAGCGCGATGGGGTACAGCTGTTTTGCTTCGGCCCAAGAAGGGGTTGAAGTGGTCAGCAAGAGGATAGCGGATCTTGTAAGCAAGGACCGCAACACTCCTTCCCGGATGGTTGTGTGGAAATGCGGATCTTCCTGTAGCGGCCATGATCCGGCCGCGGTGCAAAAATGGATTAGTGATGTGGATATATATTTTTCGCGCATAGTTTTGCTCGAAGGATAAGAAGTCAGCCATGATTGCGAAAGCGTGCCGCTCTCGAGCGGCACGCTTTTTTGTTGTATAATAAAGAAGGAATTATTTAGTTATAGCTGGCCATGTCTTGGATTGGGTTTGCCTTGTCTTCCTATGCGCTCGGTGCTTTGGCGGCGCTCTTGGATAAATATTTGCTCGGATCGCGCCGCATACCCTCGGTGTCGTTGTATGTTTTTTTTGTCGCCTTTTTGGGCGCGGCAGTCGCCTTGCTTGCCCCTTTGGGAATTTTTTATGAGCCGTTAAACCCGGGTTTGCCAGAATCAGGGATGCTTTGGCGGTGTATGCTTGCCGGGATGCTGTATACCGGGGGATTGGGATTTTTTTATTTGGCCATTAAGCGCGCCAGGGCCAGTCAGGCCGTCCCGGTGGTTTTTTCTTTGGTTCCTTTGGTTGCTTTTTTAGGCGAAGTGATCCAAGGGAAAGCTTTCTTAAGTACGGAGATGCTTGGCGGGATAAGTCTGCTTGTTTTGGGAGGATTGCTCATTTCTTTTGATCTTCCTTTGAAGATAGACAGGCGCAAGTTTTTTGCCGGATTTCCAGCAGCGCTCACGGCTGGTGTGCTTTTGGGCGTTTCTTATGTGGCTCTTTCCCGGATTTACACGGAGCGCTCTTTTTTTTCCGGTTTTTTCTGGACGCGTCTGGGCGGATTGCTGACAGCGGCGGCGCTTTTCTTGCATGCGCCAAGCCGCAAAGAAATAAAAAATGCTTTTAAGCTAGCCGGAAGAAGGAAAAAGCAAAAAGAGCATCTAGCTACTGGCGCGCTTTTTTTGCTTAATAAGATAATAGGGGGCACGGGCTCTATCTTGTTCAATAAAGCGCTTTCCCTGGGGAGTGCAAGCAGTGTGAATGCGCTCGCTTCTTTTCAGTTCGTTTTTGTTTTTTTGCTTGCGCTGCCTTTCGCCAAATTTCACGGGGAAATTTTTGAGGAAAGCGGTTCTTTTTGGGATTGGGCGCAAAAGTGGGCCGCTGTCGGACTGATAGGCGTCGGTTTGTTTTTGATTTCTTGAACTTTTTAAAAAATCATTTTGGCTAAAACAAAAAATATGGGCGAAAGGAAAAAAGGGAAAAAGGGAAAATTTACGCTGCCAAGGCTTTCTTTTTGGGGAAAAAAGCAGGAAATTGTCGATAAATTACGCAAAGGAATAAGGTTTTTGGGATATCTCTTGGCGGGCATCTTGGCGCTTTCTTTGCTTTTGCTTGCCTGGGTAAATATTCCGCTTAAAGAACCCCAGGGAACTTTTGCGCTCGGTACCACTTTTTCGCAGCGCTATGCGCAAGATATCGGGCTCGATTGGAGAAAAGTTTATATAGCGCTATTGGATGATTTGCAAATGAGAGATATCCGCATTCCGGTTTATTGGGATTTTGTGGAACCCAAAGAAGGAGAATATGATTTTGCAGATCTGGATTGGCAGCTGGCGGAGGCGCAAAAAAGAGGAGCGCGCATAACGCTGGTGGTCGGGCAAAAAGTCCCTCGCTGGCCGGAATGCTACATTCCTTCTTGGGCTGAAGGACAGGGGGATTGGCGTATTCAGCGGCAACTGGAGATGATTCGCAAGGTGGTGGAGAGATACCGCGAGTGGGAGGCGGTTGCCAGATGGCAAGTGGAAAATGAGCCATTTTTGGCTTTCGGTATCTGCCCTCCCTTGGAGGGAGATCTTTTGGATAAGGAAATATCTTTGGTGCGTTCCCTTGATCCGAGTCGTCCGATAGTCGTAACCGACAGCGGGGAATTGAGTCTTTGGGTTGGTGCTGCCAAGCGTGCGGATGTGTTCGGTACCACCATGTACCGCGAGGTTTACAGCGCCAAGCTCGGTCACTGGAATTATCCCATTGGTCCTAATTTTTTCAGATTGAAGCGGGTCTTGGTCAGTGCCTTTACCGGGCAAAAGAATTTCATGGTAGCGGAGCTTCAAGGAGAACCTTGGGTCAAGGGTTGGACGGTGCACGCGCCTTTGGAAACTCAGCTGGAATCCATGAATGCCGCCAAGCTGCTGGAAAACATCGCCTTTGCCAAAAAGACCGGAATGACAGAGATTCATATCTGGGGAGTGGAATGGTGGTACTGGCTCATGGAAACCCAAGGGGATGCAAGCGTCTGGAATGCGGCACGCTCTGCTGTGGCGGGCGAATGATTTTAAAAGCTCTTTGCTTGTTGGGTTATCGGGGGTAAAATTGAAAGAGAGAATTTAATACGAAAAGAAAAAAATATGTCCGCCATGATAAAAGGAAAAAAGAATAGTTTTGGGGATAAGCGCTGGCTATGCGGCGCGGCGCTGGTTTTTCTTTCGGCTGTAATTTTTATAGCCAAAGAGCAAAAAAATGTCCTTTGGGCATCCGCCGCTCAGTTGTCTGTGCCCACCTCCAGCAAAGAGGTTCCTCCTCTTACTGATTCCGCGCAGCAATATCCCCCGGCAACAGCCACCAAACCTCCCATAAGCGGGACCATGCTGCCCTCTTTGGATGCGACAACACCAACAGCCCCTGCGACCAATGATTTTGCAGGCGGAGCAACTGCGGGGACAACTTCTTCAGTCCCGGTTTCTTATCCGACAACGGTCCCCATAGCAGGGGATGGCGCGGCAGCCGTTCCCAAGAATGCCACGACGGTTTATACCCAAACTGATCTGCCTGAAGCAAAGGACACCGTACAAGGGCAACTCCAGCCACCCATCCCCGCCAAAATAGCTTCTACTTTCTGGACCAAAACGGATATGGACAAGAAAGAAGTAACGCTTTTTGTGCGGGCTTCTTCTCTGGACAAAGTGGAGTTTTATGTGAGCAAGAAAGGATCGCTTGTTCGTATGTATTTAGGAACCGCCAAAAATATTGGAAGCGGAACATGGGCTTTGGTGGTGGATGCGGAAAGGCAGCTGCCCAACGGGGAATATGTGCTGTATGCCGAAGGCGCTCTTTTGGGTAAAACATATGTATTGGGACAGACTTCTCTTGCAGTCGCCTTGTCCGCGGTGCCGACAGGAAAAGCTGCCGCCAGGGAAGAGAATGAAAAAGAAATTGCAGATCCAAATAAAGACAGCGATGGAGACGGAATAAATGATGCAGAAGAGATGCGCATAGGAACTGATCCGTTTAATCCGGATACCGATCGGGACGGCTATCGGGACGGGGATGAGCTTTTGAAGGGATTTGACCCCAAAAAATTCTCGCCGGGGGACCAGAGCGATAAGATAGCGTTTGAGAATCCGAAGGAAAAAGCCGAGGTTCGCGACCAAAGATATAAAGTGGAAACGGTTGAGAAGGTGGAGAAGGAGGGAAAGGATGCACTCAAGATAGCGGGAGTGGCTTTGCCCAATTCTTTCGTCACGCTTTATATTTTTAGCGATCCGATCGTGGTGGCCGTCAAAACAGATGAAAGGGGCGGCTGGGTGTACGAGCTGGAAAAGCCGCTAGAAGAAGGACAGCATGAAGTGTATGTGGCCGTGACGGACAATACCGGCGCCGTGACTTCTTCCAGTGAGCCGCTGCGCTTTATTAAAACTGCGCAAGCCGTTACGGTTATTCCTTCCGCGCAAGCACAGTCTGTGCCGCAAAACCTTTCTCCCGCGCAACGCTCTCGCAGCGCCTTGGTTGCTTTTGGGATGGGTATAGTCGGCGTTTTTTTGGTGGTGACGCTTGCACTTATCGGCGCACTTACGTATAAAAGCAATCGCAATGGGGGCATTCATTAAACAGGGACTGCGCTTTGTTCGCAAAAATCCCACAATAATTTTTTCCTTGCTGCTGATAGTTGCCGTCACGGCGATTATTTTTCTCAATGCTTACGTGGCTTCGCAGCGCTTCCAGAAAGTAACGGATGCGTTGCTTCGCTCCAAGGCCGCGCTTTCTCAAAAGGTGATGCATCTGGAGATAGGCAAGGATAGTTTGGATAGCGGCAGGGTCGCGGACACTCTGGCGAAAGTGCAGGAACTTGACGGGGAAATAAAATCCGCGGCATTTTATGTTCCCTCCGCCGAAACGGGCAAATTCACGCTATTTGCCAGCAGCGAAGATTATCAGGGGAAAGCGACGGAAGTTTCCGAGCGCTTTTTGCTGCTTGCCTCTCAAGAAGGAGGAGACGGCATTGCTTTTGTGGACAGTGATGCGGGCGGAAGATTTTGGACGGTAGCTATGCCTTTGCTGGACGGGGAACGTCATCTTTTGGGCATATCCACTCTTTCCTTGTCTTTGGCGGAATATGACGAATTTGTGAGCGCAGAGTTGTCGCGAGTATACGGCGTGGCCATAGGGGGGGTCTTTTTGGTCCTGCTTTTAGTTTTGAATCACGTCCGCCTTTTCGCATACGAGGTAAAAGCCACCAAGCTTGAAGAAATAGATAGAATGAAAGACGACTTTGTTTCGATGGCTAGCCATGAGCTAAAAACTCCGCTTACAGCTATCCGCGGCTATGCGGATATTTTGCGAGGAGAGCTTCCGCAAGATTTTCCAAACCGGCGGTATGTGGAAAATATCGAAGCTTCCGCCGCGCGACTGAATGATCTGGTGGAGGATATTTTGGAGGTTTCGCGCATTGAACAGAACCGTATTCCCATTTCCATGGGTTCTGTGGCGCTTGAAAAAGTTGTGGAAGAAGTTGTCGGCGAGCTTTCCGTTACGGCCAAGGAAAAAAGTCTTGCGCTTGCGGCCAAATATCCCTCCGGCCTCGGGCTTGCCCAGGGTGATCGTGCCAGGGTCAAGCAGATCCTGCTTAACCTGGTGGGTAATGCGATAAAGTATACACCGCGAGGTTCAGTGGAAGTGGAAGTGCGCCAAGATGAGAAAGGTTTGGTGGTGACGGTTGCAGATACGGGACTGGGGATGTCTGCTGAGCAGATGCAAAAACTGTTTGGGAAATTTTATCGCATAGCGACGCCTCTGACCGCAGGGATTCCAGGTACTGGCCTTGGCCTTTGGATTTCTCGGGAGCTGGCACGCCGTATGGGGGGCGACATAACGGTCGAAAGTATCGAAGGAGTGGGAACACATATGTCACTTCGACTCAGAACGCTTTCCGCCAAAGGTAAACCATGATAAGATTTCCTTCGTATGACCAAAAGAAAAAAAATAGCCATCTTTGATATAGACGGCACGATTTTCCGTAAAAACCTGCAATTCGAGCTCATAAACGAACTTTCCTGGCTCAATGTTTTCCCGCGCAAAGTGCGGGATCAGATAGTGGAATGCTATACCAGCTGGCTGGAACATAAAGGTACGTATGAAACGTACCGTCAGCAACTGGTCAGTTTGTATGAGCAGTATATTCGGGGATGTTCGGCGGATGATGTGGAGCATGCAAGCAAGCTGGTGGTATCTTTTCACAAAGATCGCACGTATCTTTTCGCGGAAAAACTTATTGCCCAACTCAGAAAAGAGGATTATCACATAATAGCTATTTCCGGTTCTCCGATAGAGATAGTCAAGGAATATAATCGGAGCCATCTGCGGTTTGATGCGGTTTTTGGCAGCGTATATGAATTGGATGAGCGCGGCAAGTATACGGGAAGAGCTGCGTATGAGCCGGTTAAAAACAAAGGCTTATTGTTGCGGCAATACCTGTATGAGCACGGGATGTCTTTGGATGGTTCTTACGGGATGGGGGACACCGAATCGGACGCGAGTTTTTTGGAGCTAGTGGAAAATCCCATCGCCTTCAATCCCAATGAGAACTTACGAGCCATAGCGGCGACCAAAGGGTGGAAGGTGGTGGTGGAAAAGAAAGACGTTGTGTATGATATGGGCAGCTGTTCTGTAGTGGATATGTGAGATAAGATAATTCAGCGTACAAAAATATGAGCTTTGACGATTCCCTTAAGAATTTCATTTCTAAGACGCTGTGGATCTGGCTTCCCTTTCATGCATTAAAGCGTCTTTTGCATGATTATCGCAATGCACGGCGGAAATGAACGTTACTTGATTGAGAAAATTTCAGCTTGGGCTCTCGCTCTTTCTTGGGCGGTAGTTATTTTCTTGCTTTCGGCCATGCCGGGAAACCCCCAACATGTTCCAAGCATGAATTATTTTATGTTACGCAAAGGGGCGCATATTCTGGAATATGCCGCCCTTTCTTTTTTTCTTGTGCGGGCTCTTTTTTTTAGTAATTTTCGGTTCGCTGAGCTTTGGGGGGTGCTCCTTGCCTTGCTTTTTGCTTTTTCGGACGAACTTCATCAACGCTATGTCCCTTTTAGGGAAGGAAAGATCCCGGATGTTTTGTTTGATGTTGGCGGGATAGGGCTGGGAATTTTCTTTTTTTCCGTTTACTGCATTTTAAAAGAAAGGCAAAAATTTTGAGCCAAAACAAAAAACCCCGCTCTCGGCGGGGTTTTTAAAAATACATGGCTACCTTACTTTCTCCAGGAATTTGGCAAATACGGAGGGGTTTTCCAGAGCTAGCTGGGAAAGGGTTTTGCGGTCGATCTCGATCTGCTTTTCTTTGAGGGTTTTGATGAAGCGGCTGTACGAGAGGCCGGAAAGCTTAAGCGCGTTTCCTAGGCGGACTATCCAAAGGCTTCGCATGGTGCGCTTTTTGGCGCGGCGATCGCGATGGGCGTATTTGCCGGCTTTCAGCAAGGCTTCCTTGGCTGCAGCAAATGTTTTGCTACGGCGCCAGCGAAATCCCTTGGCGGCTTTGAGTACGTTTCTCCTTCTCTTGGAAGCGGCCACGCCGCGTTTTACTCTAGACATATGGTTTGGTTTGATACTGGGCTGCGAACGGATGCGAATTATGCGAAGTTAATTTCGCAGCATTCGGATACGATTCGGGCTTTCTGTATCGCAATTAAGGTTGATTATTTGGCGTACGGCAATGCGGCAATCACGTTCTTTTCGTCGGCCTTGAACATGCGCTGATCGCGCTTTTTGGAACGTCCGAAATCTCCGGTTTCGCGGGAATTGTAGTGATTTTGTTTGGTTGCGCGGCGGATCACTTTGCCGTTTTTGGTTATGCGCACCTTCTTGATGACGGATTTCTTCGTTTTGATCTTCGGCATATGGGATCTTTTGAATTATTTTATTGGTTATTGTCACTGACGGGAGCAATGATCACATTGTAACCAGCAGGGAATTTCTTTACATCCTCTTCTATCTTGTAGGGAGTCTCTATTTTGGAAAGAAAACCTTTGAGCGTTTCACGTGCCAAATCTTGGTGAGCCTTTTCGCGTCCCCTCAGGATTATTTCCGCCTTCACCTTGTTGCCTTGGCGAAGGAATTTTTCGGCCTGGGATTTTTTGAAGGAGAGGTCATGATCGTCGGTGCGGATACCTATGCGGATGCCTTTGGTTTCCACCCTTTTTTGCTTGGCTTTGGCCACTTTTTGCTGCTTGGATTGCTGGTAGAGATATTTGCCGTAATCCATGATGCGGCAAACCGGAGGATTGGCTTTGGGCGAAACTTCCACCAAGTCCAAAGAGCGCTCCTTGGCCATAGCTAGCGCCTCGGGAGTGGCTATTTCCCCTATTTTTGCCTCGTTTTCATCTATCAGGAAAATCCTGGGAATGCGGATCTGCTCGTTGGTGCGCAGATGTTGGATCTGCGTCTCTTGTCGCCTCGGTTTGAAGCGGAACTTCCTTCTTATGGCATTTTCGGTCCGCACGCTCCTATCTGGAAACCCAGACAGTGGGCAGACTTTACCTATTAGTAAAAAATTTTTCTCCTGCTGGCAAGATGCTTTTGCAGGAACATGTGGAGTTGATGGGAATCGCACCCATGTCCAAGAACGTTTATCAAAAATAATCTACAAGCTTAGTCCGCTTGGCATTACCGCAGGACGTCTAAGCGAACGAAACCGACCCGGCGGGTTCTCCGACTTTTCTCGCCATAACCGTCCAGAGAACCAGCTATGACCAAGCCCCATGATTTGACACCGGAGTATGCTTATGGGACGTCAGCGTTCCGATGGCTCTCGGCTAATTAAGCAAGAGCGGGAGCGAAAGAAGGCGCGAAAAGATTCGCAACCTGGGCCTTCGCCCTTGCAATGAAGTTTGCACTTATTGCGTTTCCACGGACAGTTTAACGATCGAACCGTGGGTGATCGGCTTGCATATTTTTAATGTACGAACTGTCGAATCTGAACAACCCCCCAATGAGCCCAAAGGCGCATTGGGGGAGTGTCCGTCGGTTAAGAGCGCAGAGCTCTGCCTATCTTGCGATCGGCTTCGCGCCTGGCGATGGATTGTCTCTTGTCGAAAGATTTTTTTCCTTTGGCAAGGGCGAATTCGAGCTTGATGCGTCGTCCCTTAGTATACACACGAACAGGCACCAATGTCAAGCCTAAAGTTTTGGCTTTGCCTATCAGGGATTTTATTTCCGCTTTGTGTAAAAGCAGTTTGCGCGACCTGGTCGGATCATGGGCAACTTGTTGCGAGGCGAATTTGTAGCGCGGTATGTCCGCGTTCGTCAAATAAAGCTCGCCGCCTTTGACCGTCACAAAACTGCCGGATAAGCTGATATGTCCGGTCTTTACGGATTTGACTTCCCCTCCGCTCAGGATTATGCCGGCTTCGTAGCGTTCACGCAGATCATAATCAAATGAAGCGCGGCGATTTGTTGCTATGGTAGCCATAACCCAATACTGCCTTAGTGGCGGTAAAAAAACAAGCGCCTTGGCGGAAAGTATGCTACACTTGAAAAGCACATAACAAAATCATCTAAAAAAATGGAAGCAGTCAACAAAATGCCAACTATTCTCATTGCAGAAGATGAAGAGGACCTTCGGGAGATGTATACGCGAGCATTGGAAGCTCGCGGCTTCGAGGTGCTTGGAGCAGAAAACGGAAAAGAAGTAATCGATATTTTGGACAGAAGCGCAGCTACCGTGGATTTGCTTTTGTTGGATATCGTGATGCCGCAGATGGACGGTTTTGAGGTTTTGGAAAAAATAAGCAAGCGTACGGATATAGGACACATTCCCATAATTGTCTCTACCAATTTGGACAATGAAGATGATCGGCGGGAGGCCCTTTCGTTGGGCGCTGCGGATTATTTCGTCAAATCCCGGCATACGCCGATGGAGTTGGCCGATGAGGTGCGCAGGGTTTTGGAGCAACATCGACCCATGGTCGCTTAATAGAAAAAACAGGCGCCCTTCCGGGGGCGCTTTTTATTACGGGCTGTTTTATTGACTCCCTGGCCTGCGGCGCGCTAGACTTCCCTAAAAGCTCATTTGTTAAAATCTTGGAAAAGGATATTTTCAGCACGAAATCTAAATGGATAAAAAAACCAGAAAATTGAACACAGAACTCCTTGCCCCAGCCGGGAGCTTGGAAAAGGCTCACTACGCCCTTCATTTTGGAGCGGATGCGATTTATGCGGGACTTCCCGAAATATCAATGCGCGCCAGGATCAATAGTTTCAAGGAAGAAGAGCTTGCTAAGGCGGTGGAGTTGGCTCATGCAAAAGGCAAAAAACTGTACATCACACTCAATATATATGCCCACACGGCCCATCTGGAACGCATTCGTCAGCATCTTCTTTTTTTGGCGCGAATTCGTCCGGATGCGGTGATTGTTTCCGATCCGGGTGTGCTTTCTTTGGTTCAGGAAATCATTCCGGAAACGGAAATCCACCTCAGCACGCAAGCCAACGTGACCAATTGGCGCTCTGCCAAATTTTGGTCGGAGCAGGGAGTGAAAAGGATAGTGTTGGCGCGCGAAGTTACGCTTGAGGATATTCGCTTAATTCATGAAAAGGTGCCGGAAGTGGAGTTGGAATATTTCGTCCATGGCGCAATGTGCATGAGCTATTCCGGAAGATGCATGCTTAGCAAGATGATGTTGGGTCGGAGTGCCAATCTGGGGGATTGTGTGCAGCCTTGCCGATGGGCTTATAAAATAAAGGAACAAACTCAAGAAGAAGGCGAAGATGCCCAAACGAAATTGCTTGGCCTGGAGGACATGTTAGGCAGGTACAGTCTGGAAGCGGAAGAAGATGGGCAAGGCACATACATATTCAATAGCAAAGATCTTTGCCTGATCGAACACCTAAAAGAGCTTTCTTCGGCTGGCGTCACTTCTTTTAAGATAGAAGGACGCAATAAGAGCGCTTTTTATGTGGGTTCGGTGGTGCGCGCTTACCGTAAAGTTTTGGATGTTTTGGAAAAAGAAGAATCTTCGGAAAAAGTGTCGGCGGAAGCTTCCCGTCAAAAAGAGGAGCTGCAAAAAATGATGCATCGCGACTACACCAAAGGTTTCCTTTTTGGTGATGAGCCGCAGCATTCCACTGTCTTTGCGCACTTGCCGGCCAAAACGCAATTTGTAGGAGAAGTCTTGGGCGAAGAAGAAGGGCAGGTGCTTATCAAGGTGCACAATGCCATCCAGCTTACGGATGAATTGGAAGCGCTGACTCCGGAAAAAATAATACCTTTGAAAATAATCGCTCTGAGGGATGCGCAAGGGAAGCAGCTCTTTTCGGCGCACGGAGGAGGAAAAGAAGATGTGTTCCGTTTCTCCTTCAAAGGGGGGTTGGTTTTGGAGAAAAACGCGCTTATTCGCAAGGTAATATGCTAAAAATCCAACTTTATGTTGCAAATGAAAGAACTGCTTGAAATAGCCGTAGCAATGGGTCGAAAAGCCGATTTTCGCTCAGCTGAAGAAATAAAGGAAAAACTGACAAGGGTTCGCAAGCAATACGAATCACTGCCCGAGGAGCGCCGGATTTTTTTTGACAAGGAGGGCTTGACCAACCCGTATTTGGACTCGCGGATTCATTTCTGCGGATCTGTCAGGAAAATAAAAAAAGTGCTGGCCGGTATCGACATAGACAGCGCGGAGCTGATGGTTGCTCGGTATCTTTCCAACCATAATCCCAAGTCCCCCGTTGATGCCGTCATCGCTCACCATCCGCTGGGCAAGGCTCTGGCCGACTTGGGCGAGGTGATGGACATGCAAGTGGATATTTTGGAAAAATATGGCGTGCCGATAAACGTGGCTGAAAGCTTGATGCACATGAGGATAGGAGAGGTAAGCCGAGGGATCAGCGCCAGCAATCACTTTAAAGCAGTGGATACGGCGCGGCTTTTGGATATGAATCTGCTTAACGTCCATACCCCCGCGGACAACCTGGTAGCACGTTTTGTGGAGGAAAAAGTTAGTAAGGATAAACCCCGGTATCTGAGCGATGTTTTGGCTTCATTGCTGGAAATACCAGAATACGCCGAAGCGGCCAAGCGGGGCAGCGGTCCGCGCCTTTTTACGGGAAATGAGCATGCAAGGGTGGGTAAGATAGCTTTCAGCGAAATTACGGGCGGAACTGAAGGAAGCAAGGATATTTATCAGCGGCTGGCGCAAGTCGGAATAGGAACCGTCATCTCGATGCACCAGAGCGAAGAGCATCGCAAGCAAGCGGAGGCGGCCCATATTAACGTGGTTATTGCGGGCCATATTTCTTCGGACTCTCTCGGGATGAATCTTTATTTGGATGAGCTCGAAAGGCGCGGCGTGGAGATCGTCCCTTGTTCCGGCCTGATAAGATTTAGCCGAAATAAAAAAGGTAAGAAGAAATAGTTTTTGAAAAACGAATATCTTTATGAGATACAGCAAAAAAACATTGCCCAATGGCTTGCGTGTGATTGCCATTCCGCTCCAAGAAACCGAAACGGTCACGGCGATAGTGGCGGTAGGGGTGGGCTCTCGCCATGAAGAAGGCAAGGCGGCCGGGGTTGCGCATTTTGCCGAACACATGCTGTTTAAGGGTACCCAAAAAAGACCAAGCGCCTTGGCCATTAGCGAAGAGATGGATGCGTTGGGGGCGGAAATAAATGCCTTTACCGGCAAGGAGCGGACCATGTATTACGCCAAGGCCGATGCGCGCAGTTTAGACAATATTTTGGATATGCTGGGCGATATGTACCAGAACTCTTTGTTGGAAAAAGATGAATTGGAAAAAGAAAAAGGGACTATCTTGCAGGAGCTGAGCATGTATGAAGATGCTCCGCAGCGCAGCGTGGGCGATCTTTTTGAAGAACTCCTTTACGACGGCCATTCTTTGGGCCGCGAAATAATTGGCTCCAAAGAGACGATCAGAGCCATGGACCGTCGCAAGATGGCGCGTTTTTTAACTCAAAATTACAGCGGTGCCAACACGGTGGTGTGTGTGGCTGGCAAAATAAGCAGCGCGGAAGTATTTCGAAAGACGGCAAGGATATTCAAGGGGGTTGCCAAAGGTTCCAAAAGAAAATTTGCTAAAATAAAGGAAAGGCAAAAAGAAACGCAAATCCGGATAAAGCACAAGGAAACCGAACAGACGCATCTGGTGGTGGGCGTGCGCGCCTTTCCGGATATGCACAAAGATCGATTTGCGCTGGGTCTTTTGGGGATAATCTTGGGAGGGAACATGAGCAGTCGTCTTTTTGTCGAAGTGCGCGAAAAAAGAGGTCTGGCTTATTCCATTCGCACTGAAAATGACAGCTATACCGATTGCGGATATTTGGCTACCCAGGCGGGCGTGAAACACGAGGATGCTCCGGAGGTGGTGCGGCTCATTTGCCAAGAATATGCAAAAATTGCCCAAGAAGGCGTGGGTGAAGCTGAGTTGGCTAAAGCCAAATCGTATTTGCGCGGACGCAGCGTGATGGGCCTGGAAACCTCGGATGACGTGGCGCTTTTTTATGCCCAACAGGAAATAAGGCGCAGTTCGATCATGCAGCTGGAAGAAATATTGGCCAAATACGACGCGGTCACGGTCAAAGACATAAAAAGGGTGGCGCGCAAAATATTTTCCCCCGAAAGACTAAATTTGGCGCTAATCGGGCCGCATTCTGCAACCAAGCAACTCGCTAAAGAGCTTAAACTTTAACTTATGGTAGAGAGGAAACCGTTGGAAATATCTACAGGCATAGTATTGCGTACGCTTGCCATCGTGCTGTTGCTATGGCTGCTTTACGCGGTGCGGGACATCATTGCGCTTTTCTTTTTTTCCATCATTTTGGCCGCCACCCTTGATCCGTTGGTAGATAAGATGCAAAAAAAAGGCGTAGCCAGGTCTGTTGCTGTCGGAATCATATATATCGCCCTGCTGGGGATCATTTCGCTGGGCGCTTCCTTTATTTTGCCGCCGCTTTGGGGCCAGGTGCAGGACTTGGTAATGAATCTGCCCCAATATGGCGCCAAGCTCACGCGCGCCCTGGAGGGATTTACTGGGTACGCCAGTAATTACGGTATAAACATCAACACGGAAAAGCTGTTTGCCAACATGTTGGGCGATTCGTTCGGTTCATCGGGGGAGCTTTTTGCGACTACGGCTAGCGTATTGCATGCATTTGTGTCCGTAGTGGTTGTTTTCTCGCTCTCTTTTTACATGTTGGTAAAGGAAGAGGGAATGAAGCGATTTATCGTGTCGCTTACTCCCAAGGCACATCGCACCTACGTAATTTCCCTTTATGAGCGCATCCGCTCCAAGATCGGCAGATGGCTTTTCGGGCAAGTCATATTGATGCTGTTTATTTTTGCGATTGATTGGGCTGTTCTAACCATGTTCGATATTCCTTATGCGTTGCTGCTGGCCTCCATTGCCGGTATTTTGGAAATCGTTCCATACATAGGACCAATCATTTCGGCGGCGCTGGCGGCGCTGGTCGGCCTTTTTATTTCGCCGGCCACCAGTTTGCTTATTTTGGGACTTTTCACCCTTACCCAGCAAATTGAAAGTCACGTGGTGGTGCCGCAAGTGATGCGCAAAGCGGTGGGACTCAATCCGGTAGTCGTCATCTTGGCTTTGCTTATCGGGGCTAAACTCGGCGGCACGCTTGGCGCGATCCTTTCCATTCCGCTTGCTACGGCAGTAGGTGTTTTTATCGGGGATATCGTGAGCGGACGCGAATCTTTTGCTGAAGCGGGAGTTTAGTGCGGCAAAGCCTCTTTTTGAATTCAAAGGGCATATGATGCTGGAAAATATCCGTAAACCATTGGCTAAACACATTTTGGCTACCATAGCTTATTATGATGCTTTCGATTATCCGCTAAGCTCTTTTGAGATATGGAAATATTTGCTCCGTGCCGATTATGCCGAAGAACCTTCTTTGGCAAACACCTTTTCCTTGGCCGAGGTTATAGCGGAGCTCCAGGGGGAAGCGCTTGGTTTGTTTCTTGTTTTCAAAAATGGCATGTGGGCTCTTAAGGGGCGGGAAGATCTGGTTGCCAAGAGAACCGCGCGCGCCAAAGTTTCCGTGTCCAAGTTGCGGCGCCTGCGGAGGGTTGTGTTTTTTTTGCGTTTCGTCCCGTTCGTGCGCATGGTGGCGGTAACAGGAAGATTGGCCATGAAGCATGCCAAGGTTTCCAGCGATTGGGATGTGTTCATTGTGCTCAAAAGGGGAGCTCTTTGGCGCGGACGGACAATCCTTACGGCATTTCTGCATTTTGCGGGCAAAAGAAGGTATGGCAATAAAGTCAAAGACAGGGTTTGTCTTAATTATTTTGCCACAACGGACGGCTTGGAAGTTCCGGCCAAAGATCTCTATTCTTCCAGCGAGTATTTTTTTATTTTGCCGCTTTTTGGGTGCAAAACATTTCAAAGTTTCCAGGTGCGTAATCGCTGGATAAGAAAAATCCGTCCGCATTTTGCGATTGTGGAAAATTGCGGCATGCTTTGCTGGCAAGACGACATTTTTTCCAGGGCGTTGAGAGGTTTGGGGGAAAAGCTGTTTGCCGCCTCTTTTTGGGAAAAATGGCTTAAATCTTTCGAGTATGGCAAAATAATGCGCAATCCCAAGACGCATTGTCAGGGGAGCTTTATCCATGTGTCAGAAAATGCGCTTATTTTCCTGCCCTCCCCGCATGGTCCGCGAGTTTTTGAGCGTTTCAAGGAAATAAGCAAAAAACTAGCATTGTAATTTTTTATTTTTCCCTTTTCTAAGGGAAAAAAAGCTTTTTTTGCTTGACTTTAGGGGGCGGAGTTGTTATGCTCTAAGTCGTATGGCATCGCCGCTTATCCTTCCCAAAACATTCTTATGAGGACTTTATCTATCATTCAGATCGTCGTGGCAATCCTTCTTTCGGTGTCTATTTTGCTCCAAAACCGCGGCAGCGGTTTGGGCGGCGCTTTCGGCGGGGATTTTGGAGGTTATTATACCAAGCGCGGAATAGAGAAATTCCTATTTTATGCTTCAGTTGCCTTGGCGGTTGCTTTCTTGGCCTTGGCTTTGGCCGGCTTCATTTTGTCCAACCGCGTCTAACGATTTAACAACAAACATATCCGTACCAGCGAAAAATGGAAAATATTGCTCCCGTCTTATTGGGGAGCTCTTGCTCGAACCTTCACTTTTCGAGACAAATTCATCGTAACCATCCTTTTGGTTGTAGCGCTGGCTGCTACGCTTTTTTTGGGGCGCACGGCTTATTTGGGTTTCACGGTGGCTCTTCCCAAAACAGGCGGGGAATATGTGGAAGGGGTGGTTGGCCAGCCCTTGTACGTAAATCCTCTTTTGTCTCAAACAAGCGATGCGGATGCGGATTTGGCCAGAGTTATTTATAGTGGCCTTTTTACTTATAACAAAGAGGGTAAGGCCGTGCCGGATATCGCTCAGGATTATGCGATATCGGAGGACAGCAAAACTTACACCGTCTATTTGAGGCAGAATGTTAAATGGCACGACGGGGAGGCCTTGACCGCTGAGGATGTGGTGTTCACCTTTAAGGCCCTGCAGGATCCGGCTTACAAAAGCCCCTTGCGCCAATTGTGGCAGGGCGTGGAAGTTTCCAGCAGCGATGACTATACCGTCGTTTTTGCGCTTAAGGCCCCTTACTTTGCTTTTTTGGATAATTTGACCGTAGGGATTTTGCCGCGACATATCTGGGAAAATATCTCTCCCGAAAAATTCGCCCTGGCTGAATATAATTTACGGCCCGTTGGCACGGGACCGTACCGCTTTGTGGATTTCCAAAAAGATTCCAGCGGCACCATCCTTTCTTATTCCTTGCAGGCCAACGAAACTTATTACCGGGGAGTGCCTTACATTTCTCGCTTTACGTTCAATTTCTATCCGGACGAAGATTCCTTGCTTGCTGCTTATAATAAAAAAGAAGTAGCCGGAATGGGCAGCGTTTCCGCCGAAAAACTTGGCTTGATAAAGTCGCCCAAGAGCATGGCTATTCACGAGATGGTCGTGCCGCGTTATTTCGCTGCCTTTTTTAACCAGACACACAATGCCGCGCTGGCTTTTGACGAGGTGCGGCGTGCCTTGGCCAAGAGCGTGGATCGCGACGAGATAGTTTCTTCGGTGCTTGGCGGCAAAGGAACCCCGCTTGCTTCCCCGCTTTTTCCGCAAATGAAGGAATATACCGACATATCCGGCGCTGCGGATTTTTCACCAGAAGAAGCCAATCGTATTTTGGATGAAACCGGCTGGACGCGCGCACAAGATTCGATTCGCAGCAAAGGAAATACGCGTCTTTCTTTCGAGTTGGTTACTGCTGATTGGCCGGAGCTCAGGCGCAATGCCGATCTGTTGGCCGCGCAGTGGCAAAAGATCGGTGCCGAAGTGCGGGTGACGGCCGTGCCTGTCGTGGAGCTTCAGCAAAATTACATTCGCACGCGCGAATACGACAGCATTCTTTTCGGTCAGGCCATAAGTTTTAACCCAGACCTTTATCCTTTTTGGCATTCGTCCAACAAACGTGATCCCGGACTTAATCTCGCCCTTTTTGAAGATAAGGAGGTAGATACGCTTTTGGAAGAGATCCGCCAAGAGCCAAGCCGCGATGAGCGCATCAAAAAAATAAGACGCGTGCAGGAGATCCTTTCCGCCAAGAATCCGGCAGTGTTTTTGTACGGACCTTCGTATCTGCATGTTTCCCGCTCTTCCGTGTCGGGAATAAGCGCCATGTACGTCAGCAACGGCGCGCAACGCTTGGCGGATGTGCACACCTGGTTCGTCAAGGTGCGTCGCGTTTTGAAAGAAAAGACTCCTGCCCAACAGGAGGAAGGGAAGTAACTGGCAACAGGTATTTTCACACAAAAACCGCCCTTTTTTGAACAGGGCGGTTTTTGATTGTAAGGCTTATTTTCCGGTCCTGAGCGTCCAGCTCAGCTGTTTGCTGCGTTCCACTTCGGGCTGGTTGAAAGGGTCCACTCCGGCGAGCACGGCGCTGTAAAGCGCGACCATCTGCCAAAAAGCCATGAAATAGCCGGCGCTTTTGGGTCCGAATTCTTCCAGTGAAAGGGTGAGGGCGGGTATTTTCTTCTCCACGGCATGTCCTAGCACCCCTTCCAAATCGTGGTGCATGGTGGAGAGGGCGCTTTCGCCGTCCAGTGCCGAGAGCTTGGTTTTTGCCAACTCCAATTGGGCGATTTCATTCTCTATATGGATGGGGAAGTCGGAGCTGCTTTTTTCCACCCGCATCAAAATGCCGGCTACGTTGCGTCTTCCTCCGAAGAAGCGCTGGTTGGTGTGATGCTGCGATTCCGGAGAATAATCCCCGTAAATGGTTTGGCCTGCGCCTTCCTTGCCCACGCTTTCATGGAGCAGTTGGATGATAAGCGGCAAAAAGGCGTAGAGGCGAGTGGAATAAATGGAAGCGAAAAGCTCGGTATATCCTTTCTTTTCCAGGGAAAGAAGGGCCGCAGCAAACTTAAGCGCGGCATTTTTTTCCAACGGAACGGACGGAGCGAATTTTGCGTAAGCTTCTTCGGCGCCGCTCCTTATTTGGTCCACGTCGAGCCCCATCAAAGCCGCCGGAATCAGCGCGCAGGAAGTAAGTCCCGAAAACCTGCCGCCCACCTGGGGATGGATGAATTTGGCAAAGCCTTGTTTTTTGGCTATCTGCGACAGGATATTGTCCTCGTCTTCGGTGATCACGGCTGCCTTGTAACCTTGCAGAGCCAACAGCGGCTCGAGCATGTTGATGTTCGTTCCCGACTTGGAAATCGCCAAAAGGAGCGTGTCCTTGGCGGGAAGGCGGCGCTTGATATCCGCGAGCAGCTCCGGTTCGGCGCTGGAAAGGAATTCAAAATGGACGTCGTTTCTTTCCAGAAAGAAGGCGTTGTAAAAAGCCCAGGCGCTGGTGCGCGATCCGCCATTGGCGATAATGACGATATTTTTGTATGCGCCCAACGCGGCGGCGCTTTCTTTGATATACGCCATATCCGGTTGGTGCGAAAGAAAATCCGCCCCGCTCATTTTCTGGAGCTGTGCAAGATTGGAAGAGAGCACTTCCTCGTCTATTGGCGAAATGAGATGGGAAAAATCAATTTTGAGCATAAGGCGGAAGTTGAAAAAGAGTTATTTATTTGGGCAAAAAGCCTTTTTCATTTTAGCATACGCTTTGGGGGCGCGCGACTGCCTTCAAAATGTCCGGTGGACGACCTTGCTTGGTCAAGGTATAATCCAAAAAGTTCGAAAGTGCGGCAAACAACACGCTTTCCTCTTTCAACTTGTAACTTTCAGCTTTCAGCTTTCGACTTTTTACTTTTAACCTTTTACTTTTTATGTACGCCCTGATCCTTTGCGGCGGCAGCGGCACGCGCCTTTGGCCGCTTTCTCGCAAAAACTTTCCCAAGCAATTTTTGAAGCTTTATTCGGACAAATCCTTGCTGCAGGAAACTTTTTTGCGCGCCGCCAAGCTGGTCAAATCCGCCAACGTGGTATTGGTAACCAACCAGGAAAATTATTTCAACGTGCTAAATCAAGTCAAGGAAGTCGAGCCAGCTTTTAGCGAGCGGCAAATCGTAATCGAACCCTCTTCGCTCAATACCGCGCCGGCAATCATGCTGGGCGTGAAATATCTGACTGAAAAACTCGGATCTTCTAAGGATGCGCCGATCATCATGCTGCCCGCCGATCATTATATCGGCAAAGAAAAGGAGTTTTTGCGCGTGGCTAAAAACGCCCTCCAAAATGTGGGCAGTTTTATCGGAACGATCGGCATTAAGCCTACGGAGCCGCACGTCGGCTACGGGTATATCAAGAAAGGAAAAAAAGAAGGCAAATACTGGCTGGTGGAGGCGTTCAAAGAAAAACCGGATTTGGCCACCGCTAAAAAATATTTAGCCGACGGCCAATATCTGTGGAACAGCGGAATGTATCTGTTCAGCGCCAAGGTGTTTGCCCGGGAGCTCAAAAAACATGCCCCCGCGCTTTACGCCGCGTACGAAAAAAAGCTTGCCCGGCTGCAAGCTGATTTTGCCCAACTGGAGGCATCGCCGATCGACATCGCCATTTCGGAAAAATCCGACAAGGTGGTCATGTTCGAAGGTGATTTCGGTTGGAACGATATCGGCTCATTTGACGCGCTTGCCGATGTGGCCAAAGAAAACGGCCAAGCGGATAGCCGCCATGTGTTTATAGACAGCAATAACGTCTATGTGCATTCCACGACCAATCGCTTGGTGGCGACGCTGGGAGTGGATGATTTGCAGATTGTCGAAAATAATGACTGCATCTTGGTCGCCAAGCGCGGTCGTTCGGACGAAGTGAAAAAGGTGGTGGAACATCTCAAAACGCACGGTTATCCGGAAATAGAGCACAATGTGGAAGTTTATCGGCCCTGGGGCAAGTACGAAGTGTTGATCGACGAAAAGAACCATAAGGTCAAGAAGATCACCGTCTATCCGGGCGCCAAGCTCAGCCTCCAATCGCATGAGCGGCGCGCCGAGCATTGGGTGGTGGTCAAGGGCACGGCCCAGGTGGTCAACGGCGAGAACCTTTTGGTGCTCCACGAAAACGAAAGCACCTACATCCCAGCCAAAGCCAAGCATCGCTTGAGCAATCCCGGCAAGGTCAATTTGGAGATAATTGAAGTGCAGACCGGGGAGTACTTGGAAGAGGACGACATCGTCCGCTACGAGGACACGTACGGACGCGGGTAGGAGGGCTGCTATTGACAAAAAACGTCCCCGGGTGTATAATAGAAAGACAGTAAGAACTTCCAAGCTTTTTGCTTTAGACAAGCCTTTATCTTCAAAATAGCCCCAAAGAAGCCTTTTAGGCTATCCGTTGTCTGTTTTTTGTTCTCACGGTAAACTGCTAAAAGGGCAGTCGCAGATAAAGTTTTTTGAGCCGAAGTGGTGGAATTGGTAGACACGCATGCTTCAGGAGCATGTGGGAGAAATCCCGTGGAGGTTCGAGTCCTCTCTTCGGCACACCATATTTAAAAATAATATTTTTCCTTCAGAAAGAGTTTTTCTTCTACCTTCCTGACCGCATTTGCTTTTTGGGTGAGTGCACTCGGACATTTCTTCTCCGTCTTGGCGCCGCACTGGCGCAGTGCTTGGAAGCAGGACGCTTTCTGATTGCGAATAAAAAAACATGGTAAAAATGCAAGATGCCGCTCCGGTGGTATCCAAAGGCCCCGCCCGCCGCTTTACGCTGCGCCGGGGAGTTTCAGGCGCCAAGGCGCCCTTGCCGCAAACCGCAGGCAAAAAATTGAAAGTCATTCCCCTGGGAGGACTGCAGGAAATCGGACGCAATATGACGATTTTCGAATACGGGGAGGATATCATCATCGTGGACATGGGTATCCAGTTTCCGGATGTGGATATGCCCGGCGTGGACTATATCATTCCGGACGTGACTTATTTGCGCGGCAAAGAAAGCCGCGTGCGCGGCGTGGTCATCACTCACGGCCACTACGACCATATCGGAGCGATCCCGCACGTGATGCCGCTTATCGGCAATCCGCCGCTTTATTGCTCGGAAATGACGCGCGGTATCGTGATGAAAAGGCAGGACGATTTCAAGGACAAGGCGCCGCTCAATATCCATACGGTCAAAAAGGGTGACCGGATCCGTTTGGGGCAGTTCGAGGTGGAGTTTTTTCACGTCAACCACACCATTCCCGGTTCTTACGGCTTGGCTATCAAAACTCCGGTGGGCACCATCGTGCACACGGGAGACTTCAAGTTCGACCATTCGCCAGTGATTGATTCGCCAGCGGATATCGCCAATATTGCCCGCATCGGAAGTGAAGGCGTGCTGGCGCTGATGAGCGACAGTACCGATTCGCAAACCGAAGGATATTCCGTTTCGGAAGGATCGATCGGCAAGACAATCGGTTCAATCGTGGAACACGCCCCGGGCCGCGTGATTGTGGCCACCTTCGCCGCCCTGGTCAGCCGCATTCAGACGGTGATCGAGATTGCCGAACAAACCGGGCGCAAAGTGGCCGTGGAAGGATATTCCATGAAGAGCAATGTGGAAATTGCCCAGAAGTTAGGTTATTTGCGCATGAAAAAGGGAACGCTCATTCCCATCAATAAAGTTAACGACTTTCCGGACAATAAAGTGATCGTGATGTGTACCGGAGCGCAAGGCGAATCCAACGCGGCGCTCATGCGCATCGTCAACAACGAGCACCGCAATGTGCGCATCAAGGAGGGCGACACGGTCATCTTTTCTTCTTCGGTCATTCCGGGCAACGAACGCACGGTGCAAGGCGTGAAAGACACGCTGTACCGTCGCGGCGCCAAAGTGATCCATTACAAAATGATGGATGTGCATGCCGGCGGGCATGCGCGCCAAGAAGACCTCAAGATGATGATCAATTTGATCAAGCCCAAATACCTCATTCCGGTGCACGGCACTTATTTCATGCTCAGGCTCCACGGCGAACTGGCTGAAGCAGTTGGCATGAAGAGCGAACAGGTGCTGATCGGTGAAAACGGCGTAGCTTTCGAATTCGACGGCCAAGGACGCGGTCGCGTCAACACCGGCGAGAAGGTGCCGACTAATTACGTCATGGTGGACGGACTCGGCGTGGGCGATGTCGGCGAAGTGGTGCTGCGCGACCGCCAGCTCCTGGCGCAGGACGGGATGTTTACGATCGTGGTCGTGATCGATTCCAAAACCAAAAAAATCGTCGGCACGCCGCAAGTGACCAGCCGCGGTTTCATCTATGTCAAAGAGAACTTCGATCTGGTGAACGCCACCAAGCGGGTGGTGGAGAAGGTGGTCAAGGAAAAGACGGTCGCCGATTCGGAAGTGAATTGGGATTACGTAAAAAACAATATCCGCGAAGCCGTCGGTTCTTTCCTGTTTTCCAAGACGGAAAGAAGGCCTATGGTGCTGCCGGTGGTTATCGAGGTGTAAGGTTTTTGCTTTAAAGAAAAAAGACCGTCGCGTTGCGGCGGTCTTTTTGTGTTTGTTTGCGAACTCGGCTTTCAATTGGCCAATTCTTTTTCGTCGAGGAATGTTTGGGCCAGGCGGCGGAGCGTCGCAAGAGAGGGCTTTTCTTCCGTGCACCGGCCAAGGATGTTTTTCAGCCGCTTTTCGGCAGAGTCGCCCTTGCGGAAAAGGGACGTTTTTTTTGCGTAAAGATCGATGCTTATGCGCACGAACAAGACTTCTTTGCCGTACAAATTGATCAGTCTTTGCAACAGCTCTTTTTCGCCCAGTAAAAAGGAGACGAAAGCGGCGCGGTGCCCAAGGGGATATCCTGGCGCAGAGATGAGCAGCACTTCCAAATAGCGGGGTGCGTTTGCGCAGCGAAGCTTGTTTTCCATAACTTCCTCCTTTGGGAAAAGCTTTTTGGGAAAGGAACTAAAAAGCCCGGCAGGTCGTGCCGGGCGCATGCGGTTCTGTTCCTTGGAAATATCGCTATTTTTTCGGATGAATGCTGGGCGGCACGAAACTTCCCATCGCGTCGATGGGGTTGGTATCGCAGTCGGCCGCTATCGGCAGATTTTTCATTCCAAGCATTTCCATGACTTAAGCATATACCTCGGGCGGACCGTGTCAAATATATGCCACGGGGGAGTTCCAAGTCAGGGCGAAATATTGTACGATGGAAGGAGACGATGACGCACAGCTAAAACCTTATTCCGGTCCAACCCACATGCCTAAAGAGAAGAAAAAGAAAAACAGATGTTTTTTGGTAAGAAATTTCCGTCGTTGGCGCGATGCGCTCAGCCTCATTTTGCGCTCAGCCCAGGCCAACAGGCTCAAGGTTCGCTCCTTAAAGGAAGGGGAACAGGACGGGGAAGCGGAATATGCGCTTATTTTTGATTCTTATACTGCGCTCAAAAAATCGCAGCGGCGTCTGCGTATCGCGGTAGGCTTGATCGCGGCGCTGGCGGTTCCTCTTTTGGCTTTAGATATTTGGGTGCGCATGGCGTCTCTTTTGGAACAAGGAGAAAAAGATATGGATTCTGCCGCCAAGAGCGCGCCCAGTACTTTTATTTACAACGTCAAAGTATCGGATTTAAAATATCAAAGCGCCCTCGTCAGCTGGGAAACGGCCGTGGACACCACTTACGCCGTCCAGTACGGCAAAGCCCAGGCCGGAGAAAAGAAAGAAATTTCCGCGGACGAGTACAGCAGGTCGCACAGCGTGCTTTTGGAGGGTTTGGAAAAGGACAGCGAATACGAATTTGTCATAAAAGGCATGGATGAAACTCGTTCAATCTATATTTCCAATGCTTTTCCTTTGCACACCCCGTCTTCTCCGGAGATATTGACGTTTAAATTGGCTTCTTTGACCGAAGGAGAGCTGAAGGCCTCCTTGTCTGCCAACGGTCCGGTCAAGGTCCTGGCCAAACTTCATCCGCTCGACGAAGGGGCAAGCGATTCTTTCGCATCTTCCAGCGGCTATTCTTATGAGCACACGCTCTCTTTCGGTTCGCTTGTTGCGGGAGCCAGATATGTTTTGGAAGTGGAAGCAAGTGACGAAGGAGGTCATAAGTCTCTTGGAAAATTGGAAGGAATCGTGGCTAAAAAAGACAATGCTGGGCCGGAAATAGATAACGTGCGCAGCGAAACGGCCGTTTTTGACGACGGGCGCGTGCAGGCCATAGTTTCCTGGAACACGGACGAAGCCGCTCTTTCCAAGATAAGCTACCGGGAAGGGAAAAGCGGCGCGGCCGTCGTAGAAGATGCGAGCAAGGGATATGCCACCAAGCATGCTTACGTCAGTATTCGTCTTAAGCCCGGGGCTACTTATTATTTCACCGTGGAGGCGGAGGATTTGCTTGGGCAAAAAAGCGTTTCGCGTGAATATACGATGCTGATCCCCCGTTCCAAGAGCAATGAGGACCGGGGAGTCGGGGATATCCTGAAGGCGCTTTTCAACGTGGCCGGCGCCGAAGAGGAGGAAGGCGCCCCCGAGTAAACCAGTTGCTATATTTTCCAAGGGGCGTTAAGGTTTAAGAGCGGTGCATCATTTATAAATAGTCCCAAAGCGCCTTATTGGCGTGGAAAAGAACAAATGAAAAAGAGGATATTTTCGGGCGTGCAGCCTTCCGGCAATCTGCATATAGGAAATTATTTGGGAGCCATCAAAAACTGGGTCGATCTTCAAGACGAGTATGAGTCCATTTTTTGCGTGGTGGATCTGCATGCCATTACCGTGCCGCAAGATCCTGAAAAACTTCGCCGCAAAACTTTGGAAATAGCCAAGATATATCTGGCGGCCGGCATTGATCCGCAAAAATCAACCATCTTTGTGCAATCGCAGGTGCCTGAGCACAGCGAATTGATGTGGCTGCTTAACACGGTTGCCAAGATGAGCGAACTGGAAAAAATGACCCAGTTCAAGGATAAATCACAAAAGGAGGGGCGAGAGGGTGCCTCGCTGGGTCTTTTTGCTTATCCGGTGCTGATGGCTGCGGATATCCTTTTGTATGATACCGAAATAGTGCCGGTGGGCGAGGATCAAAAGCAGCATGTGGAGCTGGCTCGCGATCTGGCCAAGCGCTTCAATCACAGATTCGGCGAAACCTTCGTAGTTCCCCAGGCGCATATCCGTCAAGAAGGGATGCGCATCATGGGGCTTGACGACCCGACGAAGAAGATGAGCAAATCCGCTTCTTCCGAATACAATTACATCGCCTTGATGGACGACGCGGACACGATCCGCAGGAAAATCAAAAAAGCGGTTACCGATTCGGGCAGTGAAATCTCATACGGCGAAGAAAAACCGGCGCTTAGAAATTTGCTCAATAT
>DAOKZJ010000004.1:0-9366 GCA_035325685.1 Candidatus Moraniibacteriota bacterium
TCCGCCTCCATTGGAAGCAGGTTGGCCGCTTTGCCCAGCATGGAAAGCGTGCCGATAGCCACGCTGCGCTTATTTCCCAGCACATAGGAATAAGCGGCATAACCCGAAATAAGGATCGCTGCAACCAAGGAAACTATGATGAAGGGCCTGCGCGACGTGTTGCGCTCAGCCTTTTTTATGTTTTTTTCCATATCGGCCATTATAACATCGCCGACAAAAGAAGAGAAGGGGGAGTTAGGGGTGCGAAGGGAAAAAATTAAAAGGCGCAAGTTAAAAGTTAAAAGTTGCAAGTTATAAGGCACAAGTTGTAAGGCGAAAAATTTACCGGTAAAGCTCTTCGATCCTTGCGGCGCTTTTGTCCCAACTGAAAAGCGCGGCTCTTTCCTGGGCTTTTTGGCCCTTTTCCTTGCGCACATCCTCATTTTCAATAAGCCCCAATATCTGACTGACCAATCCTTGGGCGCCCATGGTGGAGCTGTACGCGCCGGCATCTTCCAGATAATGGCGGTTATTGGAACGATCAAAACAGACCACCGCCAAACCGGCAGCCATATATTGGAGTATCTTGCCGCTCGCCTGGCGCGTGGAAGAATCCTTGGGATCTATGCCGATGTCGCTGGCTTTAAGAAGCTTGGGCATCTCGAAATAATTGAGCGGACTGACCAGGCGCACCCTTTTTTCCAGACCTCGCGCATAAACAAAACTTTCCGCTTCTTCAATCGGGAATCCTCCTAACACAAAAAACGCTTTGGGGGACTGAGCCAGAACCGCCTCCATGGCTTCCAGTAAATAAGAAATTCCCTTGTTAGGCACCAGCGCCCCGGCATAAGTGATAATCGTCTTATCCTGGGGCAATTCCAATTCGCGACGCAATTCTTCCTTGGCGGGAAGAGCAACATAATGATCCAGATTGACTCCGTCCAAAACCACTGCCACCTCCGCATCTTGCCGGATGGAGCGAAGTTCTTCGGCATTCTCCCAAGAACTGGCGCAGGCAGATTGCCCCATGTTGTCCACCGTCTTTTCTATGAAACTGAAGATTTTCCTGAGCAATCCTCCTTTGAGATAGCTATGCGACTCCATCTCTTTGGTAAGGCTGCCGTGGAAATCCGCGACCAGCTTCATCTTGCGCCAAAAAAGAAGCTTTTGCACGATAAAGCCGATCAATACGCCTTCGTGCAGGTGCGCATGGATGACCTCCGGCCGGCCGGTGCGCGCCAAATTGAAAACTTTGCGGATAAGCATGATATCCAAAACGATTTTTTGCCAATCCGGACCGGCCTCCAATTTCTTATACCAAAAAAGCAACCGCAAAATCCGCCGCACATCTATGCGCGTTTCCACTTCGCCCTTAATGTCCCTGCCTATATGGTAGGTGGCGATGGTCAATTCGTGCCCTCTTTTTTCCAAAGCAAGCGCTTCTTCCAGGATGCGGATATGCGTGCCGCGATCGGCAAAAAACGGCGTAGGGGCGACTACCAGTATTTTCATAAAAAATCGTTAATTCCTAAAAAAGAAACTTCGCTTGCAACTTGCACTTCCTTACAGACTTATTCTTATCTTTTCTCCCGGCTTAGCTTGTCCGGAGATTATCTGACGCGCCACCAAATCCTCCACGCTTTCACGAACAAAACGCGCCAGCGACCGGGCCCCGAACATGGGATTGTATCCTTTTTCAATGACAAAACTCACCACACTGTCGTCAAATTCCACGTCAATATTCTTTTCTTTACGAAGCCTTCTGGCAAAAGCGCTCAGTTGCAATCTTACCACGCTTTCCAACTGGGATCCTTCCAGCGGACTAAAAAAGATCACGTCGTCAAAGCGGTTAAGCAGCTCCACCCGAAAAATCCCGCTGTCCACGGCATGGTCTATCACTGCCTGCTTGATGTCCCGCACCTGGCGCCCTTCGGAAACCATCTGGGCGATGAGCGGGGCGCCCACGTTGGACGTGGCGATGATTATCATGTTGCGCATATTTATCTTTTCGCCAAAAGCGTCCGTCACGAATCCTTCGTCCAAAATTTGCAAGAAAATGTCCAGCGCGAGCGGATAAGCTTTTTCTATTTCATCCAACAAAAGAAGCGAATAAGGGTTGTCCTTAGCAGCGCTGACCAGTCGCCCGATTTGCCCGGTATGTTCCGAACCTATCAATCTGTCCAGTGCTGCGGGTGTGGAAAATTCGCTCATATCCAAGCGCGCCATCGCCTCTTCGCTACCGAAATATACTTTAGCCAAAGCTTTGGCTGTTTCGGTCTTGCCCACTCCCGTCGGTCCTAAAAATAAAAAGCTTCCCAGCGGTTTCTTGCTGTCCGCGATGCCGGATCTGGCTCTTCTGAGCGCTTCGGCCACTTGGCGCACCGCCTCGTCTTGGCCGATTACTTGCCGATGAAGCAGTTTTTCCATTTCCAGAAGTTTTTTGCGCTCGTCCGCGCCTATCGCGCCATGCGCCGCACCCGTCTTGAGCGAAAGATACGCATCGACCGTTTCCTCCGTCGCCGGAAGTTCCCCTTTTCTGGCGGCATAAGTAAGCACATCATCCATCAAGTCCAGTGCGCGCTGCGGAAGCGGAAATTGCCAAGAAGAACGGGCACTTTGATTGATAACCGACCGAAGGGCGCCATAGGTAACCCCGATCGAACGCTTCTCCGCCGCTTCCAGCTTCTCAAGCATAATACGCATGGTTTCGTTTTCATCCGGTTCGGAAAGCTCTATCACCTCCAAATGCCTGGCTATCTCGCTGCGTTTTTCAATAAGTGCATGATATTCCTTGGGGGTACTCGTCGCAATCAGTTGAAGCGTCGGGATTTCGAGCCATTCCCCCAAGACGGCCGAAAGATCCGGAGCGAGCAAGCCGCGTCCCGCTCCCAGGTAATGCTCCAAATGCTCGACCACCAAAATCACATTGCCGGCATAAGCCGCCTCAAAAAGCAGCGCGCGCACATAATTTTCCACGTCTTGACCGCGGGAAACGGCGTCCGAAACCGCTCTAGCCAAATCCACCAGCAACAGGCGATGGCGCCTCAGGTAAGGAGAAGCTTTTTCCTCTCTGATCTGTCTGGCCAAATGATGAATGAGCGTCTTTTTGCCTATGCCCGAAGGGCCCACCAAAAGAGCGCAGTTTTGCGTCGAACGGGAAAGCACCAAATTAAGCACTTCCAAAGCTCCTTCTCTGCCGACAAAGGAAAGGTCGCGGTATTCGCTCAAATCCCCCTCCCAAAGATCATGGGCATAATGATCAAGCTTGACCGTATAGCCGTATTTCCACTGGGTGCCGATGGGCCTTATTTTTTCCAGATTTTCTTTCCGCCACCAAGCTTTTTGGGTGGAAATCCTTTCCAGACGGGCAAGTTCCCAAGAAAGGATGAAATCGAACTCATCATCCCTGAGAGCGATTTTTCTCAAAAATTCTTCGCGTGCGGCAACATTCAAAAAGAAATTGCGCGGAAACTCATTTTCCAAAACCCCCAAACGCGCGCAAAGACGAGGAAACGCAGGGGAAGAAAAGATATCCGCAGTAGATGTGCGCAAATGTGAAAGCGCAAGCGAACGACGATAAGCAAAAAAAACAAAAAGGGCAGACAGGGCGACAAAGGACAAAGAAAACTCCCAACCCAACCCGTTCTTTACGCTTTGCCAAAAAAGCATCCCCCAAACAAGCACCAATCCTACCCACAAAAAAAGAGCCAAGATACCCGCCGCAAAAACGAGCAGCGTAAAAAAGATGCCGCAAGCAATCACCAAAAGTCGCACCAAGGCGCCGATGGCGCGCGAAAAAATGTTTTCCACCAAAAGACCGAAGAGCTTGGCCACATCAAACCCCCGCCAGGAGCGTACCGAGACGTCGCGATGCCAAGGAGCAAAAAGCGTGCCCGAAAGCTCCGCTACGGAAAAATGTCGCCAGACAAAAACAACAAAATCCAGCCAGATGGAAAGCAGCCCGTGCACGCCTTCTTCGTAATACCAAGCAAAAAAATTATTCCGCCGCATGAGATTAACTGACAGCTTATGATAACTCCCCCAGGACCTTGCCACCTGCTAATTGTACCACACCAGCTCGTTGCAAAGAAATCCCGGCACTGGTATGCTTAGGTCATATGGAAAACGATTTCGCCCAAAGGCGCGATAGCAATTTTTTCGCGCTTTCTACGCTTTTCTTGAGCGCTCTTGTGATTTTGGCGCTCACCTTTTCACTGGCCGGATTGTTTTACGCAATCGCCATCACTGCAAGCTTTGGCGCGGCCGCATTCGTCGCCTTCTTGCGCTGGAAAAAACAAAGCTCCTTCAAAATCCGCTCCCTGCTCCCTTCTCGGCAAGTTCTCCTTATACTTGGCCTTTCGCTGCTTTTTGCAATATTCATAAGTAAGACTTCCGAGCCGACCGTATTTACCGGCCGCGACCAAGGCTCGATCGCGACCGCGGCGATAAGCTTGGCCCAAAACCATTCCTGGCAAACACGCTCTGCCGTGAGCGATGTTTTTTTTCAAATTTACGGCCCGGGCAAAGCGCTTAATTTTCCAGGATATTACTACACCGCAGAAGGAGCGCTCCTGACCCAGTTCCCCCTGCCCTACATAACTTACCTGGCTCTTTTTTACGGCACATTGGGCATGGGCGGATTTGCCGTAGCCAATGGATTGCTTCTGGTGTTTTCGGCCCTCTCCTTCTTTTTGGCGACACGTTCCTTTTTGGGAGCCAAGTATGCTTATCTGGCGGTGGCCTTTTTGTTTTCGCTTTTGCCCTTCAGCTGGTTTTTCAAATTCACCCTGACCGAAACCATGGCTTTTGCCCTGCTTTGGTCCTCGCTTGCCCTGGCTGCTGATATCCTCAAAAACGGAGCGCGCAAACTTTCCTTGTCCGCTTTCTTGTCCTCCCTTGCGGTGCTGGCCCTTACCCGCATCGAAGGCGCCGCGTTCGGCGCGATGTTGCTTTTGGCCGTGCTGCACAAAAAAGAAAACCGCGCATATCTGAAAGAAAAAATGGGCACAGCCTTGCTCGTCATGCTGCCGTTCGCCGCCCTGTTCCTTGTTTTTTACATAGCCAAGGACATTTATTTTTTCCGCGAAGTGTTCAAAGGATTTTTCAATTCCTGGCTCCCTTCGCCCAGCGGCGAAGCGCAAAACATTTTCCGCTCATCTCTTATGGAGCCGGCTGCTTACATAACCCAGGTGCATCTGCGCTATGGCACGCTGCCTTTTTTCTTGCTGGGAGCATTGGGGATCATTTCCGCCTTGTGCAAACGCAAATACGGGCTGCTTTTGCCCGTTTTGGCCACCTTGCCCGCTTTCCTGTATTTTATCGATTCGCACATTTCCTCCGATCATCCCTGGATGCTCCGCCGCTTCATGTTCGCTCTCTTGCCGGCTTTCGTTTATGCCAGCGCGCTTTTGCTTAAACTTTGGGAACAGCGCTCCACTCGCCATGCCTTGGGACGTCCTTTGACCGTGCTTGTTGCCGCGGGACTTATCGCGCAAGCCCTTGTGGCAACTGTCAAAATCCTGCCTGGTACGGAAAATGAAGGGCTTTTGACGGAAACAGCCGCTTTGGCCCAAAATTTTTCCCCGAAAGACTTGGTCCTTGTGGATCGCGATGCCAGCGGCGACGGCTGGTCCATGCTCTCCGGCCCCTTCAAGGAAATATACGGCCTAAACGCCGCTTACTTTTTCAATTCCAATGATCTCGAGCGCCTCGACACTTCTGCTTTCGACAACATCTATCTGATAACTCCCCGCACCAATGCGACGCGCTGGAAAGCGCTCTTGGGCGACCGCATTGTCAAGGAAAAACCTTATTCCCTGGAAGTTTCCCGCCTGGAAGTCGATCCCAAAGCCCAAAAGAAAGTGACCGTAAGCCTGCCCCGGAAACATGCGCAAAAAATAGAAGGATACGTATTGGAAATCCAGGGAAGATATGAAGGGAATGATTTATAATTTGCAAGACGCAAAGAGAAGGTTTAAAGTTGAAATTCGTAAGGCGAAAGATGCCCCCATTAGCTACCAGATACAAAAATATGCGCACCAACCAAAAAAACCATGAAATTTTGCAGCTGCCGCCGCGTTGGCAAAAGCGCCTTTTTTGGACGCGCGCTGTTTTTTCCATAGCCGTTTCCCTCGCGGGCCTCGGTCTTGTTTCGGCAATCCTCTTCCCCACCTTGGGCGCTTCTTTCGATTTCAAAAATCCCAATTCCTCCCGCAACACTTTGATCGCGCCTCGCCATGCGGATGGCAGCGAAAACAAAAACGGCAAGCTATCCGCTCTTGCCGCGCTTTCTTTCGGCGCTGCGGCGCAAGAACCCTTTTCGCGCGCCATAGCCGAAATAAATCTGGAAAGAAACGCTCCGACGCTTGAAGGAGCGCGCCTCAAGGTACGCAAAACTTACCAAGCACTTCTTTATGAAGAAAAAAATCCCGCGCTCTTGCGTCCCGGCACGGTCGCCCGCTACGAAGGAATTTATTATTTTGCCGCCCCGGAAGGATTGCGTCCGTTCTCTTCCTTGGAAACAGCCGTCGCATATGGTTACAGCGCCGAATCCTTTTTGGCCCTGGAGGAAAAAGAATTCTTGCTTCATCCCCAAAGCACGGAAATACGCGATGCGCGCTTCCCTTTGGAGGGGCAACTTTTCAAAATCGGCGAAGATTATTACCGCTATGGCGCAGGCAAGCTGACCAGATTCGTAAGCGACAAAGCCTTCCTTTCGCTTTACGAGCCGAGGTTTGCTGCTGCCGCAGACGATTCCTTTTTGGAAAAACATCCTCCAAGTGAAGAACTTTTGGGCTTCGCGGACGGAACGCTTCTTTCCGACAGCGAGGCGGTTTACGTGATAAGCGGCCCCCAAAGGCTTCCCATCGACAACGTACTCACCTTCCAGGCGCTGGGCTATCTGTGGGACGACGTACTGCCGGCCAGCGGCGAAGAGGCGGGCATTTACGAAAAAGGGAAGCTTTTTACCGCCAAAAACCCTCATCCGGACGGCAGCGTCCTTTGCGCCGAAGAAGGACGACGATGCTGGGTGGTGGAAAAACGGACTTTGCGCCCCCTGCAAGGAAGCAACATCCGCGCCCAATACCTGAAAAGGAACCCCGTGTCCGTCGATTTGAAAAGCCTTGCCGAAAGCGCGGACTGCCTGCTTTCCTCCTCCCGCTTTTCTTTTCGCAAATTCTCCTGCACCCTTTCTACCGCAAATATCGAATATTTTCCGGGAAACGTTTATGCTTTCGATCTCAATCCCCCCAAGGACACGGAAATTGAAAATATCCACGTATCGCTAACTCGCCCCAAAAACATGGAAACGGCACTGACATCCCTTTCCTTGCTCAAGCGGCGCGCCCTGGGCAATTACGCCCCGGCGCAATAAGCAGCCGCCGCAGAAAGTTCCAAAAAATTTCAAGTTTGAAATCAAAAAACAGATATCCATTTGAAACAACCGAAATGAAAAAGATACCGCCATTTCTATCCGGTAAAACGTTCGCCATTTTGGCCAACCCCCGAAAGCTCCGCTTCCCCAAGGAGGTCGCCGTTTTGACATATCTGGTTTCGCGCGACGCCCTGCTTTTGGCGCTCGTCGTTTTCCCTTTGCTGCTCATCGTGGAAGGGATTTTGCCGGGCTTTTTGTCCGCGCATCTAAGCATCGGGCAGTTTGCAATCGTCGCCGTAGCGCTGGCCCTTTTCAATGCTTTCTTGGCTAAGCAATTGGGCTTATCTTTTGCGCCTCTTAAACTGCGGCACAACAAACTGGTTCCCCCGCTGGTCATCTTTTCGTTGCTTCTTTTGGGCAATGCCATGCTCAAATTCGCACTTTGGGAGAACATGCTTATCGCCGCAGCGACGCTCGTCATCCTTTGGCTGATAATGGAGGAAATTTGAACTGCAAGCATGGGCGCGCGCTACACGTCTTGGGCTGCTTGCCTTATCGCTTCCAATGTTCCGGCGGCGCATTTTTTCCAAGAAAATTCCTTGATCCTTTCTTCTCCTTTGGCAATGAGCTGCGCGCGCAAATTATCATCCGAAAGAACCTCGTTCAATTTCTCTTTAAGCTCGCCGGCATCGGTAGCGGCAAAATAAAGGGCCGCATCGGCACCAACCTCTCTCAGGCTCGAATTGTCCGCACAAACTGCCACCGTGCGCGAAGCAAAAGCTTCCAACAAAGGTATGCCGAAACCTTCATACAACGAAGGAAACACAAAGGCAGCCGCACCGCGATAAAGCGCCGCCAATTCGGCAAACGGCACCGTTCCCGTCACCACGATATCCTTGCAAAATTCGCTTCTCTCGATACGCGCCAATGTTTCTCGGGCTTTCCAGGCCGGAGCTCCCGCCAACACCAGTTTCAAATCCTTTTTTTCTTTTTTCACTTCTTCAAAGGCTTCCACGAGCACATTCAGGTTTTTGCGCGGCTGGATCGCACCGACATACAGAACATAAGGCGTCAGATGTAAATCGAAAGCCGAAAGAATCCCTGCCAGCTTCTCTTTGGAAATTTCTTGCTGAAAAAGATCCGGATCGAAGCCGTGCAAAACCACGCGCACTTTGTTTTTTGGAAGGCGCGGGTAAAAAGCGAGGATATCCCTTTTAGTGGCCTCGCTCGGCGCAATAATCACATCGGCGTTCTTTACGGCGTAATCCGTAAGCGATTCCAGCTTAAAAAGATCTTTGGCCGTAAAATGTTGCGGAAATATTTTGAACGCCAAATCATGGATGGTAACCACTGTCCGCATTTCCTGTCGGCGAAGACGCGGCAAATTATGCAACGGCACCCAAAGCGCATCCGGCTTGTCGCGCCAAAGCTCAAGCGCAAGACGCGTCTGCGTCCAGGCCGGAAACTTCCCGAGCGATTTGAAGACATAATTGTCTTTTTGGGGAGGACGAAGCTGCGGATTAAATTTTCCCTTGTGGTAAATCAGAAATTCATCTTCCACCCCCAGTTCGCCAAGCTTTTTCAGCACGTTCAGCAGATAAACCCGCGTCCCATCTATCCGGGCGTGATCCAAATCGGCGGCATGAATGGCTATGCGCATAAAAAAAGAGTTTGAGCTTATTCCAAGCCTAATTTTAGCACAAAAAGACCGTCTTTTTAAGAAAAGGGCCAATTGTCTATTATACACCCAAAATTAAAAAGTGTCAAGGGAAACCCTCGACACTTTCTTTTGACTTGGGGGCAACGCGTTGCGTTACCCCTCGGTTCGGCAGCCGCTCTTGCAGCGGGTTACCGGACGGAGCATGAAGCCCTTGGTCCACATAAGCACCCACCTCCTTTCTTTACGAAATGTCTCTTGCACTTGGTGGTATTTTTTACCTTAACCCCAAAAGACATCCCTGGCAACCCCTCTCGCCCACCCAAACCCTTTCCACCAAAAGCGAAGCTTTTGG
>DAOKZJ010000004.1:9466-58281 GCA_035325685.1 Candidatus Moraniibacteriota bacterium
GAAGCTTTTGGGAAAAGTTCCTGACTGGAAATTACATTTTGGACAAAAAAGTCATTTTCGCTTTCGGATTGACTGTCCGGCCAGAGCATGTTATGCTCTCAGCATCCTAAAACCCGCTCCTGCCGGAGCCGGTTTTATGTTTACATAGGGCGTATCGCAGCTTAACAAAGAAAAAGAAGGAGGACGAAATATTGCTTAAAATGGGATTGGTCCTGCTGGGATTAATGCTCGTGTGCGCATCCCCTGTCAGCACGCGCGCTTATGTCCAAAAATTCCCAGCAAAACCAAAAAAACCGCGGTACATAACGGTCCAGCGCATCAAAAATGCCTCGGCCAGCATGTACTACGGCCCCACCATGCACCAGCAAGAATATGCAACGGGGTCGTTCAGGGGGGATGTGGCGCTCAATGGTGAAGGCAAAAAAACGGCTCTTACCAACAGAAAGCCCAGAGCCATGCAAACCTTGGCTTTCAAGCGTCACCGCTTCAAGAAAGGGACTCTTATCAGAATTCCCGAGCTAAACATCATCGGCCAAGTGGAAGATGTCGGCGATTTGAAACTTAATCAGGCGGACGTCTTTGCCGGGCATGGAGAGGATGCCATGAAAAAAGCTTTAAAATGGGGAAAAAGACCGGTAACCCTGGAAGTGGTAAAGCTGGTCAAGGATTAACCGAAAAAAAAGCTCCGATACAAGCCCACGAGGGCCGCGCAAAGCTGCGGCCCTTTTTATTTCCCCGTTGCCTTGATTTATCTTAAATGATATGCCATAATCACATATCAGCCTTTTAAAAAATACCCGCGCAACAGAAAAGGAGGGCTCGTATGCTGGGAATAATTCTAGGCGCTTATCTTTGGGGACTGGGAATTTGTGCGGGCCTGATGCTTTATGCGGCATTGGGACACAGTTCGCCCAAGACCAGATGGGTCGTCTTTACTGCCGTCATATTCGTCCTCTACCTGCTGTGCGGACTTGATTTGATCTTGAGTTCCTATTTGGACCAACTGATATCCCTGGATGAATCCGTGCTCAACAAAGCTTTTGTACCGTTTATGGTGCTGACGCTTCTGGGCACATACCAAGCCATCAAGATTTTGCAAAAAATTTCCCGCGAAAGAAACTGACCCGAACAGATAAGCCCGGACGCAACGCATCCGGGCTTGATTTTTTGTCCAAGAATGCTATACTGCACCCTGTAGCCAAACTGGGGATTAGCCAAGCGGTAAGGCAGCGGGTTCTGGTCCCGCGATGCGGGGGTTCGAATCCCTCATCCCCAACCATCAACATTTAGTATCGAGAGACCTAAGTGGCTCATTTTTGAGTCATTGAAAGATTCTAGACCGAAGTGGGTCTCTCGTGATAGTTGGACTCCCAACTTTGCGCACAATGCAAAAAATCGCCGAATTTTAAGGGCGATTTTTTTGCTTCTATTTCTGTAACATTTAAACCTCGGCAAATCTAAATAAACTCAAGCTATTTATCACAACTATAAGTGTAACCCCTACATCGGCAAAAATAGCCATTGTGAGACTACTTAAGCCGCTCATTGCCAGCAGGATAAATAAAGCCTTGATCCCGACGGCTGCCGAGATATTGAAGCGTATTTTTGAAGCACATTTTCTTCCAAGTTTCACAAGATAAGGAATCAATTTCAGATTATTATTCATTAGCGCGATATCAGCATTTTCAATCGCCAAATCTGACCCGACCGCTCCCAATGTTATTCCCACTGAAGCTTTGGCAAGTGCAGGCGCATCGTTAACTCCGTCGCCGATCATTGCTACATATTTATCATTTTCTAAATAATCCGAAATTCGTTCTATTTTGTTTTGAGGAAGCAGTGCGGCATGAATATCATTAATTCCGAGCTGTTGCCCAATGAACTGAGCAGAGTTCACATTATCTCCTGTGAGCATAACTGTTTTTATGCCTAGCTTTTCCATTTCCGAAATAGTATCCTTGCTCTCTTTTCTGATTTCATCACTTACTCCAATGATGCCTTTGATTTGTTTTGAATCGCTGACAACAATTGCTGTTTTTCCTTGTTTTTCCAACTCACTGACTTTCTCTTTTGCATATTGTTCGATTTTCAATTTATCTCCATTTTCTTCATGAATGAAGGCTAAGTTTCCCAGACAATGTTTTGCGTCCGTGCAAACCACACATTCACCAGTTATGCCTTTCCCGTGTGTGGCTTGAAAATTATTAAATCCATGTATCTGGATATTTTTTTCCTGCGCCTTACTGATGATACTTTTGGCAATAGGATGCTCGGAAAATACTTCCATGCCCGCAGCACAGGCCAACAGCTCATCCTCAGTAAATCCGTTGTAAGGAACAATATCCGAAACATACGGCTCGCCCTTAGTCAGGGTGCGTGTCTTATCAAAAGCAATCACTTTGATTTTTCCCAATTCCTCCAAGAATCTTCCTCCCTTAATGAGTACGCCCCTTTTAGTAGCATTCCCGATTGCAGAAAATATCGCTATCGGAGTTGAGATCACCAGGGCGCAGGGACAGGAAATCAGCAGCAAGGTCAATGCTCTCACAAACCAAACATCGAATGATTTGCCTAAAATAAATACCGGAACAAGCACCAATAAAATGGCCGTCGCCATAATTACTGGCGTATAATACTTTGCAAATTTTTCTATGAATTTTTGCGACTCTGATTTTTTCTCGGCAGATTCATAGGTGAGTTCAATTATTTTTGAAAGCGTACTGTCTTTAGATTCCTTTTGGACTTTTATTTCCAAATACCCATTGCTGTTCAATGTTCCCGCGTAAACCGAATCCCCGATGTATTTGCTTATCGGAAGCGGCTCGCCTGTGATGACTGCCTCGTCTATCAATGAATTTCCAAACACCACCTCGCCATCCAAAGGAATTTGATCTCCTGGTTTTACCACGATTATATCTCCCTGCTTTATTTGCTCGATTGGAGTTTTTTTATCGCGATCTTTAAGTTGAGCGGATTTGGGAGATTTGTCTACCAGATCCTTTAATGCCCCCTTGCTTTTTCTGATGCCGAAATCTTCCAGCGTTTCGCCAAGCGCAAACAATACGACTATGATAGCCGCTTCGGGGAATTCACGAAGATACATAGCCCCGAATATTGCAATGGTCATCAGGAGATTAATGTTGGAAAAATTGAATTTTAGAAGACTTTTGATTCCGCTTATGAAAACATCTTTTCCGAATGCATAAACGATCACCGCGAAAAGTGGCAATTCCAGCCAGAGAGAAAATTTCAGCGACAGAAACGAAGCTATTTCAAAAGGAATAATAATCGCCAAACTGGCCAAGAGCCAGCGGAACTTTTTGTCGCTAAAAATGTTTTCTGATTGCATTTCCTTCTTGCTTTTGCAAGAATCATTGTTGCAGCAATTTCCCATATTTAAAAATTTGTTTAATTAATTTAGCTGTCCTTTATAGACCCGATATGGCTTAGGTCCAACCAAAGCCTTGCCGTTTATAAAAACAGTAGGCGTTCCGTATATTTTCAAATCCCTGATTGTCTGGAATTGATTTTCTGTTATTTTTTTCGTTTCATCACTTTTAGCGCATTCGTTTATTTTTTCCGTGTCAAAACCTGCTTCTCTGGCAAGTCCATCCACAAATACGCTATTTTGCACATCCTCTTTCTTGCTTTCGAATAATTTCTGATTCAATATCCAGAATTTATCCTTGTCTTGATTATACGCGCAATATGCGTATTCGGACAGAAAATTCGTCTGGTCTTTGACCGGAAAATGAACGAACTTAAAATCACTATTTGTTTTTTTCACCAATTCCATCACATCAGGATACGCCTTTCTCGAGTAATCACAGTTGTAGCAACCGATAAAAACAATGCTGTTTTTTTGATTGCCCTTAATCTCGGGAAATCCCTCAAGTTTTACTCCATCAAGACGGAGATTTTCTTCTGAGGGTTTATGCAAAGAGCATTGACCGTCACTACTTATGGTTGAAATTTTATTATTTTCTCCAGTCGGATCAAACACGCAGAACCCGCTTTGATTAAGTCCATTGCAGCTTCCATACTGATAAAAATTATATGCGCCTTTAATCGCCCAGAAAGTGCTAGCCACCATAAGAATGAAAAATATCCAAGAAAAAGCTTCAAGGTATTTATTGAACAGCTTTGCCGCAAAAACAGATCTTTTCATGAGTTTTCCGACAATTTTTCCCTTCATTTTGTCTTTGAAGGTGGCATTGCAAGGCCTGAAAGTTATGCGCCGCAACACACAGTCAAATGCCTCACGCGCCAAGGCTCTATGAGATGCGCTGAATATTCCCAGTATAGAAAGCATTATGAATGAAATTATACAAATCATGTGTTTATATTAATTTTACGATTTTATTTATGCCGTCTATGAAAATTTTTGCTTCCTCCATCGTGTTATAAAAATACAGCGAAACTCTGACAGATCCGTTAATATTATGCGCATTAAACCATGAATGCACGCAGTGCTGTCCGGAGCGGACCATAATTCCGCACATTTCATCAAGCATAATGGCAGCCTGATGAACTTCCATTCCTTGGATAACAAATGAGCATATTCCGCTTCTGAGTTTCGCATCCGCTGGTCCGATAATTTTTATGCAATCGATTTTTTGAAGTTCTGCGGTTATATATGAATTCAATTCTTTTTCATGTTCGGATATTTTTTCAAATCCTATTTTCTCCAGATAATTTATCGCTTCCCTGAGTCCCAATATTCCAGCATAATCCTGTATTCCAGCCTCGAATTTTTCAGGCACGGCAAGAAACTTATATTTGTCATAATCGGAATAAGAAACGGTTCCTCCTCCTGCCAAAAAAGGATTCATTTCTTCCAAAAGATCAAGTTTTCCATACAGCACCCCTATGCCACAAGGTCCCAGCATTTTATGTCCCGAAAACACCAGAAAATCCACATCGAGATCAGCAACATCTATTTTCATATGAGGCACAGCTTGGGTTGCGTCAAGCAAAACTTTGGCGCCGTATTTATGAGCTATTTCAATTATCTCTTTGGCTGGAATGGTCACACCATCCAGATTTGAAGTCCATACCATCGCTACCAGTCTGACATTCTCGTTCATTTTTTCCCTGAATGATTCCAAGCTGAAAGTATTGTCTTCATTGGATAAAACGACCTCGTGCAAGATCGCTTTCTTCTCACTGAGCATCTGCCAAGGAATAAGATTGGAGTTGTGCTCTTTGTCCGTGGTCAGCACCATATCTCCTTTCTCCAATGAAAGAGAACTTGCCACAAGATTTATGCCTTCAGTCGCATTTTTCACGAAAACAATTTCTTTTTGCGATTTTGCATTGATGAATTTTGCCACTGTTTTTCTGGTATCTTCACATTTTTCGCTCAGCCGAGCCGAAAGCCTATATGAACCCCTTCCGGCACAAACGGGAAAGTCCCGATAATAATTTGATATCGCTTCGATAACAGAATTAGGCCTCAAGGTTGAACAAGCATTGTCAAAACAGATGACTTTTTCTTTGCCATTAAGAAGCGGAAAATCTTTTCTTATTTTTTCTGTGTCCATATTTTATATCCCGTTAGCTTTTTTGTATTCTTTCCATTCCTTTTTCGACCAATTTTCAGGTTTTTCAGTAAGCTTTTCTCCGGTATGAGGATAAAGTGACGGAGATTTATAATTGCTTTCAAATTCCGACTTTCTCAAAAGATTGTTTCCCGCATCATACACTTCTTGCAATGCCACTGTCTTCATCGATCCGTCGCTGTTTTTCTCAAGCACCTTTGGTCCGATTATTTTTGTCGTTCTGCCGTCTGATTTTCCATAAAAATCAAAGAACAGCTGCGCGCCTTCAACACGAGTTTTCACGAAAATATAATTTGGCGTATCGTTTACGAACATGAAATCAGGCTTTGGTATATACACGGTAGCATCCAGACCTATCGGAGAATAATACTGCACAGCATATGCATGATTGAAGCGCGAAGTTATCTTCAGTCCCGCATTGAGCGCTGCTCTGAACATGGTCGTTGAAACCTGACATAAGCCTCCGCCGTATTCGGGAATCGTTTCGTTCGGCTTAATGACCAGCTCGGGCAGATATCCCGTTGAGGCATCCACATTTCCGAGCGCATTTATGAAAGAAAATTCTTCTCCTGGTTTTATGAGCACGCCATTGAATTTGGAAGCTCCTGTTTTGATGTTGCTTATGCGATTTTTCGGCGAACCACGAAAATTGGAAACTCCTTCGCCAAGCAGCTCGCCCATGTCATATTTTTCCAATTCTTCTTGAGTCGCATTTCGGCTCAATTTTGGAACAATAAGCTCCTCCACTACAGGATTTTTCTGCGGTTCTTGGGATAATTCTTCCGTCTTTTCCTGAGCTTTTTGCGCATCATTGCTTATGACTATTTCCTTGCGGTTACTATTCGGATAAGCAAAGACCATGAAATAGGCAAGTATCCCAGCCAGCGAAATCACTATCGGCACAAATTTTATGACTGATTTATTCATCTGATTGCTTATCCGCTTCCATAAAATTAAAAATCAAACAATTCTCCAAGAAGACCTTTCCGTTTCTTATGCCTTCCGTAGCCATAGCCATGATCATCGTGATTATCTATAAAATCAGTCCTGCGACGCTCTTGAAAATCGGGATGAGTATTCGCAGCAGATCGCTCGATTATTTTATCAAGCTCTCCGCGATCAAGCCAGATGCCTCGGCATTTCGGGCAATAATCCATTTCAATTCCTTGGCGATCTGTCATTTGCAGATCAGTATTGTCAATTGGGCATTTCATACACTTTACTGTTAAAAGATTATTTTGATTTTTGTTTCTCCTGAGATTGTTTTTTATCTTCTTTGTAATGACCGTCTCCGTCTTGCTTTTCTTCGGGCAGGAAATAAATAAAAATCAAAACTGCCAGCATCATGACGCTCAATACCGCTATCATAAGTTTATTGATGCCTGATTCTGTCATAACCTTATTTGCTTAATGCTTCGTCAATTTTTGTCTTGATCTGCTCGAATGGCACGGCGCCAGAAATCAGCTGCTCATTGCCAGTTCCGTCAATCATGAAGGTTGCAGGCGTTCCTTGCACTCCTAATTTCTTTCCGGATTCAACATCCAGCCTGATTTTTTCCTTGAATTTTCCGCTCGAAAAACATTCATTGAACTGCTGCTCATTCAGTCCGACTTCACTGACATATTTTTTCAGATCAGAAACAGCAAGTCCTGTTCCGTCAGGCTGCGAATTTTTTGTAAGCACGGCTGCATATTCCCAAAACTTGCCCTGATCGCCTGCACATTCCGCGGCTTCTGCGGCCTTAGGAGCGGCTTTGTGAAAAGGAAGCGGGGAATGTCTGTAAACCCAGCGCACCTTACCATCATATTCCTTCATGACTTTTTCCATGGTTGCATGAAATTTCACGCAGTAAGGACATTGGAAGTCCGAATATTCCACAAATGTGATTTTCGCATCATCCGCTCCCTGAACACGGTCACTGGCGGTGACTGTAATTTTTCCATCCTTGAGCGGCGAAGGAAAATTGCCAGCTTCTTGTTTTCCGCCGCTGGAAAAGAAAATTACTGCCAAAAGAACCGCTGTGGCACCGCCAATAATCAGGATTTTCTTATTTTTAGCTTTCATTTTATTGCTCATATTTCATATGTTTTTAATCTGATTATTGTCCGCAAGATGCAGCAGGAGCTGCTCCCGCTGATTTTCCATCTCCGAATCCGGGTGCGGGAGCAACTGAAGAAATACTCCCATTGCATTCTTCAGGTTTATTGGTAAATCCGCTGCAAATCGCTTTCATAAAGCTATCTGAATCTCTCTCAGAGTCAATCACTGTTCCATTAACCACTAATGTGGGTGAGCCTTGAACCCCATAAGCATCGTTTTCTTTTTTGTTTATGTTGAATTTAGGGGTCTGACCTCCGCCGTTTGCGGTTTCCGTAATCTTAAACTCCTTGTCTGTAGCAGCAACACAAGCACTTATTTTTGCTTTGTTGATTTTGGCACTAGCTATGCATTTAGCGCCGTCATTCTCTTTGTCAAAGCATTCCAGGTAACTGATGAATTTAGCAGGCTCTTCTTTCTGAATGCAATATTGGTTAACATTTTCATCAACCTCTTTTTTTCCGTGCATGGTGTATCCTACAAACTTTATTTTAAAATCAATCTTGGATCCCAGCTTTTTCACAACTGGCAAAATGCCTTTTTCCGCCTGCACGCCATAGGGACAATAACTCATGACAAAAAGTTCCACCTCGGGAATATCTTTCTTCTGAGAAGCTTCCGCAGCCGCCTTGGTTTTGGCGGAAGAGTCAGGAGTTTCATTTTTCTTATCCATATCGATCACCTGAGGAAAAAATTTCTTTCCGTCTTTAGTCACATATGCCACGATTTCTTGCGTTCCCACTGAAACCGTCATTTTGTACAAGCCGCCTTCTTTCTGGAAGTCATTTATCTTCAAATCGGTTCCTGCCTGGACAAGATTTTCCTTGATAAATTTTTCCGTATTGTCCCTGATTGACTGTTCGTTCTTTTCAAGCTTTTTCTTCTGATATGAATATACGAAACTTCCAGCGAGCAGCACCAAGAATATCAGGACTGCAATCACTTCCTTTTTGTTCTCAGATATAACTTGCCTGACAGTCTTTTTATTTTCAGATTCACCATTATTCAATTCCTCATTTTGTTTATTTTCTGTTTCCATAGTCTAAATATTATTTTTTAATATCAAAAAACAGCTAAAAAATTAACTGCTAAATTCCATTTGTTTTGGACAAATGGAAAAAATTAAGATAATGCTGGTATTTTGGCGTGAAGAATCCCCTCTGAAAAAATTTCAATAATGAAGTTGAATAGCTTAGAGTAATATCGCTTTTGAGTTTGCCTTATTTGAAAAAAAATCAATTCATTATTAACTTGATCTTTATGGAAAAATACTGCCACAGAGAGCATCAGGAGAAGTACAACAGCAATTGGCAAGAAAAGAAAAAAGGAAGACCTTTCAGACATATGCTGAGGAAGACTCTCATTTACGCATGAAAATCCGGTACAGTTTTGCTGTCCCACCTCAAATGATGGAATACATATTGTTCCCAGCACAGAAATAAGCAAGACAGCTAAAAATATTAATGTTGTTATTATTTTGTTCATTCGTTTTTTATTTCGCTAAAATTGTATCATACATAACTAGCCAAGTAAACAAAAGCCGCAAAAAGCGGCTTTTGTTATAGAATTTCATTACTTATTGTATTGGAACAATATCGGCATCTTTTGGACTTTTCAGATCAAAGTAGTTATATTTGTCATCATATTCGTACCATTTATAGTTCACTCTATCAAATCTCAATTTCTTGAGCATATCTTCAAGTGAGGATTGCAAATCTCCGACATTTTTATTGCTTGCAAATACTCCTCCTGTAAGCGTCAGGGTTCTGTTTCCAGTTCCACTTGTGGTTACGTCCACATTGTGGCCCTCCCCCCAAATTTTGAACACTATCCTTGTATAATTAATTCAAAGCAGTTAATGTACAAGCGCTATGAAAAGACACAAAATCGCTTTGAATTAAAGGAGTAAACCATCAATAGAATCACATTGGCAATTAAAGTAATTGATTGAAGAAGTATTGTGGCAGCATCCTTTATACATTTACGCAAATACTTTGCGGCAGAATCCCCAGACAGAGTTCGATAAAATGATTCCCCTATTGGCATACATACCGGCAAGGATCCAGCCAGGAATCCAACTGGGCCCTGGAATTCACATAGCCCAAGATATTGACTGCGCTTCCCCGGTGGAATCCCAGATGCAAATGCTTGCGTTCGCCGTCCGTTTGCGCGCTTTTGTCCGCACCCAAATTGCCTAGCAGATCTCCGGTATTAAGCTTGTCACCAGCATTAAATTTAATGCTGGACAAATCCATATGCCCATAAACCACAGTGATGGATGCGCCATCAAGCTCGCAGCTTTGTACAATCACTCCGCCATAGCCGGAGGCATTTCTTTTCACCAATAATTCCCCGCTGCAAACCGCCTTGACTGGAATAGCGACATTAAGCTCTGTGGGAAAAATTTCAAAATCCGTTCCCGTATGATAGCCCGCAAACCGCTCCGGCTGCACCGGCGAATTTTCCTTAGTGATGAAAACACCAAAAGGTTTTTTGGTCGCGCGCTCTTTCGCCTTTTCCAGAGGCGGAGAAAAAGTGCTGGAATTTTTTTCCGCCGATTCCGGTAAAGATTCGGGTTGATAGGGCACCGGCAAAGAGTCTTGTTGTTTGGGAAATTCCGTTTCGGGCGCCTTGACCCGATCCAGTGAAAAAAAATAAGCTGCCAAAACGGCAGCTAAAAAGAAGAGCAATGATACGCCCAATAGGATTTTGCGTATATTTGTCATATAAGCGTTATTTCAAGCCAGCCGCTTATCTAAACTTACACTTTCAAATAGCGCTTGATGGCGATGAAACTGCTGACCACTCCCAGCAAGATTCCGGAAAACAAAAGCGCTCCCAGGATAAGGAAAAAGTTGTTCAGATAAAAGTCGAACATGTTGCCTTCGGCCAACGCGCCTTGGGTGAGCGGAGCGGCAAAGCGCGCCGTACCAAGCAGCATAAGAAAAACGACCACGGCCGAGACCGTGCCATAGAAAATGCCCTCGAACACGAAAGGCATGCGGATATACAAATTAGACGCGCCAACCAAACGCATGACTTCAAACTCCCCTTTGTGCGCGTACATGGTCAGGCGGATGGCGTTGAAAGTGATAAGCACGCCGATCACTACAAAAACAATGCCCAACGTAAGACCCACCTGCTCAATGAGGCCCACGATGGTCGAAAGACGCTCGATGCGCTCCTTGTTGCGATCATAATTGATGCGGCTGATATCACTGGCATAACTAGAATCACGCAGCGAAGAAGAAATGAGCTCGTACTGGGCAGGATCATGCGCTTTAACGGACAAAGAGGAAAGCAAGGGATTCTCGCCCACTTCTTCCAGAGCTTGGGTTATGGCGCTGTCATCCGCACTAAGTTTTTTGAATTCATCCAGCGCCTGCTCTTTGGAGACATATCCGACCGACTTTATTTCCCGGTAACCTTCCAGCTTTCCCTTTATCTCCAAGATGCGCTCCTCCGGGACAGTCGGGTTGAAATAAACGCTTATTTCAATATTGTCGCGGATATTGCCCAAAACGGAATTGGCCACCACCCCGATAAGAATGGTGGCGCTCATGACATAAAGCGAAACGCCCAAAACACTCACCGTAGCTACCGAAAGCAGCCCGTTGCGGCGAAAATTATGGAAACCTTCCTTGAAAGTGCGCGACAGCTTAAGTAGTCGCTCATTCTTAATATCCATGGCCCTTTTTGTTTCGGATTTATATTATATATTTGCCTTTTTGCTGATCATGCACTATCTTGCCACGTTCCAAAGCAATCACCCGGCGGTTAAGTTTGTCCACTATCCCCTTATTGTGCGTAGCCAAAAGGATGGTCGTCCCCAAACTGTTTATTTTAAGAAGCAGCTGGACTATTTCCCAAGTGGAAACCGGATCCAAGTTGCCGGTCGGCTCATCCGCCACGATTACCAAAGGATTATGCACCAAGGCGCGCGCCATACAGACTTTCTGCTGCTCGCCTCCCGAAAGCTGACGCGGATAAGAATCGGCCTTGGACAGCATTCCCACGATTTCCAAAATCTCCGGCACCCGCTCCATTATCTCCGCATTGGACTCTCCGGCCACCTCCAAAGCGTAAGCGACATTTTCAAAAACGGTTTTTTGGGGCAAAAGCTTGAAGTCCTGGAAAACAGTGCCGATATTGCGCCGATAAAAAGGAAGCAGCCGGCGCTTGATACTGGCCAGATCGCGGTCATTGAAATAAACCACTCCTTCGGTTGGGTGCTCTTCGGCGTATATCATTTTGAGCAAAGTGGATTTGCCCGCTCCGCTATGGCCCACGATGGACACAAACTCCCCGCGCTCAATAAGCAGCTCGACATGGTCGAGCGCTACATATTCGCCGGGATATGTCTTGGTAACATTCTCAAAACGGATCATGGAAATGTTCTTTAGGCTTTAAAACTCATCCCTTCTTTTTTATTCTACCACACCACCCCCGGACGCGGCAAAGCGCAAATATGCTTCGATAAAAGGATCCAGCTCTCCATCCAAAACGGCTTCCGCATTACTGGTTTCCTGTTTGGTACGATGGTCTTTAACCATTTTATACGGATGAACCACGTAGGAACGTATCTGACTTCCCCATTCGGCGCTTTTATACTCGCCCCGCAACGCGAGCCTTTGTCGCTGCTGCTCTTCCAAAAACTTCTGGTGAAGCTTGGCTTTGAGCACGCGCATAGCGCGTTCGCGATTTTGCATCTGCGACCGCTCACTCTGGCAACTGACCACCACTCCCGTGGGGATATGTGTTATGCGCACGGCGCTGTCTGTCGTGTTGACATGCTGCCCTCCCGCACCGCTGGCACGGAACGTGTCTATTCTCAAATCCGCGAGAGCAATGGGGACTTCGGCAATATCTTCAATGACCGGCAGCACTTCCACTTGCGCAAAAGATGTCTGGCGCAAATTGTCGGAATTAAAGGGGGAAAGGCGCACCAAACGATGCACCCCCGCTTCGGCGCGCAAATATCCGTAAGCATAGGCGCCTTCCACTTCGAAAGTGACGCTTTTGATCCCCGCTTCCGTGCCGCGCGATTCATCCACAACGCGCGCGACAAACCCTTTGCGTTCCGCCCAGCGAAGATACATCCGCAGCAGCATTTCCGCCCAATCCTGGGCGTCCACGCCGCCCGCACCGGCATGGATTGTGACTATCGCTCCGCTGCGGTCATATTCCCCGCCCAAAAGGGAACGCATCTCCAGTTTTCCAACTTCCTCTTCCAGCTGCACCAATTGCTTGGCAAAATCAACGGCTTCCTCCGGGGAAAGATCTTCTACGGAAAACAGCAGCTCGGACGTGTCCGCCACATCCCTTTCCATCTTCTCAAGCCCGTCGCACTCCGATCTTAAAGACTCCAACTCCCTCAGCACGGCGCCGGCCGCTTGGGCATCATCCCAAAAACCTCCTTGTCCGGTTTTTTCTGTAAGTTCCGCTATTTTCTTTTTCTTGCTTTCCAAGTCAAAGATAGTCCCGCAAAGGCGGGATCTTATCTTTTAGGGAAGATACTTTTTCGCGAAGCTCGTTTAGATGCATATTTTTTGATACGCTCAATAATCTTTTTTTATTCAAGGAAAAGCAGAGCGTACATGATGACTATCCCCAAGGCGAAAGCCGCTATTTGCTTTATCACGTCAAATACGCGGTGCGAACCGTGCTTGTGCAGCTCCGGAATCATATCGGCCGTGGCGATATAAATGAACCCTCCGGCTGCAAACGGCACCAGCATTTCAGCCAGCTGCTGGCTGCGCGAACTGGCCACAAGCACCGCCACAGCTCCTCCGACCGCAGCCAGGGCCGAAACGAAGTTAAACAAAAGCGCTTTGGCCTTGCTCATTCCACCATAAACAAGTGTCCCGAAATCCCCTATTTCCTGCGGTATCTCGTGCAATAAAACGGCGACCGTCGTGGCAATTCCCACCGGCACGCTCACCAGATAGCTGGCGGCAATGATCACGCCGTCTATCAGGTTATGCAAGGTGTCTCCGGCCAACACGACGTAAGGAAGCGCTTTGCCGTGCTCATCGCATCCTTCTTCGTGACAATGCCGCCAATGAATGAGTTTTTCGAGCACAAAAAAGAACAGGAGCCCGCTCAAAATAAGAACCGATACCCTGGTGGTTCCGTGCTCGAAAGCTTCGGGAATAAGGTGCAAAAAAGCATCGCCCAAAAGCGTCCCTGCCGCAAAGCTGACCAGCAGAACCAAGATTTTATGGATGCGCGCGTTGCCCAAGACCAAGGTAACTGCTCCTGCGAGCGAAACCAAGCTTACGGCAAAAACGCTCAGCAATGTATAAGACCAGATCTGCACTTTCGTAGCCGCTGTCCGGTATCTTGTATTCCGTATTTTTGCAAAATCCGAAACACAATATACGAAACTCGTTTAAAGATAATTTTTTATCAACTCAATATGATCTTTTTCCACTTGGGTAAGCGCTGTAAACATTTTCTTGACATGCGTTTCCGGGGAAGATTTGGCAAACTCATGGTAAAGAGAAGCTGCGTGATCTTCCAATTCCACGGTGCGCTTGAAATTCTCCACATCTTCGGCGCTGCAACTTTCTGCATCAATATTCGGCATTTCTATGCCCAAAAGCTTGGTACAAATGACCGCATGCTCCAGCTCCACCTTGGCCAAACGCTTATACATCGCCTTGATTTCGTACGTATGGGCGTTTGCGGCCATGCACAAATAAATGGCATTGGCTTTTGTTTCCAAGGAAAGAGTTTCCTTAAGGTTGCTTATCGCTTGCGCCGAAAGATCCTCCTTGAGGTTAACAACCGGCAAAGCCTCGTTTCCGGGCTTGATGAAAGCTTCGCGCGCGCCGCAAAACGGACAGCTTGTCGGTCTGCCTTCGCCGATATACGCATCGCCGCAGATCTCACAAATCCAAGTTTTCATAAAAAATGACCCTACTTATTACCTACCAAGCATACTACATAAATCCTTTAAAATCAAACAAAAAACGGCTTCCTCTTGCCGCTTTTTTGTTTTTTGGCTATACTTTACTTCAGCGCCACCTTAGCTCAGTCGGTAGAGCGACGCACTCGTAACGCGTAGGTCGCCGGTTCGATCCCGGCAGGTGGCTCATCGAAAATGAACCGGGCATCGAACGGGAAAGAGGTCGGGAAAACGGGAGTTTTTCCGCGGTGGAAGACTGCCGGCAGGCAGGTATTGAAACCGCAAGGTTTCAAAGAGTGGCAACGACGTGAGATCCCGGCAGGTGGCTCCAGCTTTTAAATATCGTATCTAGAAAGTGCCTTTGGCACTTTTTTGCATTTATGCCAAATACCAATTACCCGGCATCAGCTACTAGCCACCCTCCTTTCAAGCTTCTCCCAATTTCGATCAACTTCAGCTTGTATCTGGGTGATAATCTCCTTGTTTCTTTCACCAAAAAGGTGCTTGAAGCGCCCCTGGGTTTTCAAAAAATCCTCGATCGGCTTCCTTTCTTTTGGTACGTAATTAATTACGTAATTTCCATCTTCAATTTCATACAGCGGCCAGAAATTGGTTTCGCTGGCCAATTTACCAATGGCCACGTATTCGCTGGTCGGAAACTTCCATAAATTGGTGCACGGCTGCAAAACCAACAGAAAAGAAGGTCCCGGAGTTTCCAGGGCTTTTTGGGCCTTCTTCTTAAGGTCGGCCAAATAAGCCACGTTGGCCTGGGCTAAATATTTTATGCCGTGCGCCTTGACTATCTCCATCAGATCCTTACGTTGCTGCCCCTTGCCAAAAGATTCGACTCCGACTGGGGCCGTTTCGGTGTTGGCGCCGTAAGGAGTCGCACCCGAGCGCTGCCCTCCCGTATTCATATACCCTTCGTTATCGTAACAGACATACAAAAAATCGTGACCGCGCTCCAAAGCGCCGCTAAGCGCCTGCAGGCCGATATCGTAAGTTCCGCCATCACCGCCAAACGCCACCACCTTGGCTTTTTTTTGAATTTTTCCTTTTTTTTGCAAAGCTTTTTGGGCTGCATCTATGCCGGCTGCAGTGGCGGCTGCATTGCCAAAAGCGCTGTGAATATAAGGAACCTTCCAGGAGGTGTTGGGATAAATGGTCGTAGTCACCTCCAAACAACCGGTGGCATTGGAAACAATAACCGGCTCCTCCGTGGCGCCCAAAACGGTGCGTACAATAGCCGGAATGCCGCAGCCCGCACAAGTGGCATGGCCAGGGGAGAGCCTTTTGGTCAAATCCTTATTCATATTCGAAAAAATTTCAATTTCAAGTTAGCAATCTTAGAATAATATTTACTGCAAATATCTTGTCTTGCTTGACATATCCTTATCTTCCAATTCCGTGAAAGCCTTTTCAATGTCCTTTTGCAGAGTGTCACGTCCGCCTAAGCCATATATGTAACTGGCAATTTCGTGCTTAAAACTCGCGCTGTCATGGAGCGTAGTGACCACATCTTGATACAAAGGAGCATATGAACCAGGTGATAGAGCGCGATCAAACACCGCGATGCTTTTTAGGTGAGCTAGAGCGCGAGCTACCTCTTTTTGCGGAAAGGGACGATACATTTTTATACGTAAAAGACCGACCTTCTTCCCCTTCTCCCTGAGCGCATCCACCGCCTCTTTGGCTGTGCCACTCGTTGCCCCCATGATAACCAAAGCGAATTCGGCATCGTCCAGGTGATAGCTTTCCACGGATCCTTCAATTTTTCTTCCCGACATAACGGAAAGTTCCCGACAGATCCGGGCGTACGCAGCGCCAGCCTTATGCAGCGCCTTATTCTGTTCGATTTTGAATTCAAAATAAGTATCTTGGAGCGCGAGAGTTCCGTAGCTTACCGGATTTTCCTGGTCCATCAAGGATCCTTCCGTCCTTCTTTCGCCTACAAAGTCCCTGACCACGTCATCGGGCAGCACCTCCACCCTTTCGGTGGTGTGCGAAGTATGGAAGCCGTCCATGATGGGCATAACGGGCAATTCCAGCTCTTCGGCCAGCTTGATGGATAAAACGGCGTGATCGTAAGCTTCCTGTGCGTCCTGGGCAAAAAGCTGCACCCACCCCATATCCCGCACCGCCATCACGTCGCCATGCTCGCCATGAATATTAAGTGGAGCGCTGAGCGCGCGCGAACTGACGGCCATGACTATGGGAAGCCTTAAACCACTGGCAATGGGCAGCATTTCCGCCATATACAAAATCCCTTGCGAACTGGAAGCTGTCACGGCGCGCGCGCCGGCAGCCGAGGCACCGATCGTCGCGCTCATAGCGCTGTGTTCGCTTTCCACCTGCATTATCTCCGTATCCAGATCGCCATCCGCGCGCATTTTGGCGAAAGATTCGATGATCGGCGTCTGCGGCGTGATCGGATAGACGGCCAGCACGTCCGGAGCGACTTGTCGCAGAGCCTCAGCTACGGCATAACCGCCGGTCAGAGCTTTAATTTTTTTAGTATTATTTTTCATTTTCTACAAAATTAATTTCGCACTTCCAATTTTGAATTTTGGATGAGTTTTCAATGCTTGAATTTTTAATGCTCCAAATGATTTGCTGGTTCGGATTTGATTTAAAATTTCAAACCTATTTTCGCATGGAAATTGCTTTTACCGGACACACTTGGGCGCACACCCCGCAACCTTTGCAATAATCCATATCCACATCCACAATTTCTTTTTTCTTGAAGTTTTCCGGAGTGAGTGCCATTTCCTCGGCCGTGCGCAGGCGCATCTCCATTACCGCCTCAGGACAATGCGGCACACATGTCTTACAGCCCACACATTTGGCCGGATCAATCTGCGGATGCATATAACGCCAATCTCCCGTTCGGGGAGCTTTGGTTTCATCATGAGATATTATTCCTCCTTTTTCCATATAACTATTTTTGCTTTTATCTGCGAATAAAAAACGGAGCGGCCACCAGAGCGACATACGGGATGTTGAAAAGTGCCGCCAAGGCGAACCGTCCCATGCCAAACTTCACCAAAGAAGCCAAGATCCGTGCCTCCAGAAGGAAGAGTGCCAAAAAAGAGACAGCTAAAACTGACGGACGAAATTCAAAATGGGCAAAATACGAAACGACAAAAAAGAGCAGCAGGCCCAACATGGAGAAGAAGGATACCAAGGTTCCTGCCAAAAGAAGCTTCCATCTCTCCTTTCTCGCGGATACTTTCTTTTTCCAGATAATTACCGCCGAAATAAGGGCGTTAAGAACAGCTCCAACCCCAAACCCCGCCGCCAACACGATAAGCAGGTATTTAAACATCACCAAAGTTGTAGGTGTAACGGACTCCATTTCTACCAGGCGTACTTATTATGCCGAAAATCAAAAGCTATCATGCCCCTTATGCATGGCTGCGATATTTTTCCTTACCGCTTCCGCGCCGATCTTTTCGGTAAAAACTTCCGAAAATATTTCCGCGGCAGTTTCCGGCGAAACAACGGACGTGAGCGCCAAAAGCTTGCCGACAAGCACCATGTTCGGATTGGGATTGCCGGTAATCTCTAATGCTATCGCCGTGGCGTCAACCGCCTGAACTTTCCCTTGGAAATCGGGCACCATTTGGGCCAATTCTTCGACGCTGCGCCTACTGTTTACAATAAGCACTTCGTGCCGATCCAATTTGCGCGCCACCTCTTCATGTTCCATAATCGTTTCGTCCATAACCACTACCGCATCCGGATCCTCCACCGGCTCTTGGGTACGCAGGGGAAAATCCGAAACCCGAAGGAACATCTTGGTCGGCGCCCCGCTCCGCTCCGGACCAAACAAAGGGAATGCTTTGACGAATTTCCCTTCACGCACCGCGGCGTGCGCGATCAATTCAGACGCAGTCTTGGCACCTTGGCCTCCGCGTGCAAAAAAAATCACCTCGAATGTATCTTTGCCTATCTTCATATGCAAAGAGTATAGCATATCCCCATCCAAATAAAAAGAAAGGGATGCGTTGCATCCCTTTTTTCAAAAAATTTCACCCTACCATCGAATCGCAAGTATGCCCTTGGCTTGGTAAAGCTCTTTTTTGAGATTCTCCTTTCTCTGTTGCGCGTATTGACGCTCCTCTTCGGGCATCCAGCCCCGGAGCAGCCTAACATATCTGTCAAACTCCCCCGCCATCACGACAACGAGACCGTAAAACCTCTTCTCTCCTTTCATAAATCCCCCTTTCCCCCTTGGCTGCTTAGGGATTACCCCAAGCCAATGCGCCTTCATTTACCGCTTCGCCTTTGCAGACCATTGTCATTCCCGAAATTTCGCCCCTGGGAACACTGAACGTCGTTTCATTGCTCAGCTGCGAACAATGCATCCGGAGGTCTTTGCGGCAAAGGACGCTCTCGGTAAGCGCTTGCCATTCACTTGATCTGCCGACAAAGGAAAGTTCTTCCTCGTCCGCCAGAAAAAAGATGCGCCCGTCATTTTGGAAATAATTACCCAAGATTATGGCTTGCCGGATAAGCGCGGCCTGCCGCACGCTTTTGCCCCTGGACGAATAAGAAATCCTGCACCCGTAAACCACTCCCCCCTCGGACTTGAGAACTTCAAATTCCGCTCTTTTTTCCATCTGCAACCTCCTTTCGGTATGCTTTTTTAAACAACTAAAAAGCCCCGCCGGAGCGGGGCTTGTAAGTGCGATCGAAAACTTATTTCTTCCGCAACGACAAACCACCCTCCGACATAGGGGTAAACCACATGAAAAACATATAGTTATTGGCGATCCGTACGTTACTCATACGGTTATCCTACCAAAGCGACCAACCCGTGTCAACAACAGAAATCCCCGCGCCCTAGGGCGCGGGGATTTTTTGCCATCAGCTCTTGCAATCCCTGAATCTACTTGGCGAGCTGTTCGTCAAGCACCTTTTTGAGGTCCTCGTAAGTTTGCAAACCACTTTGGAACTGATCGCCTACAAACAACGACGGAGTTCCAGTAACACCCAATTCCTGAGCTTCGGCTGTGTTGCGACTGATCTGCTCGGCATGCTTTTTCTCATCATAGCACTTGTTGAAATCAGCGCTATTGAGACCTACCGTGCGCGCATATCCCTTAAACACCGCCCCCGCATCCTTGAGCTTGCCCCATTCCTCCTGAGCGGCAAAAAGCTTGTCGCTGTAAGGAACGAATTTCCCTTGATCGGCAGCGCAAGCAGCGGCCAAAGCGGCGCTTTGCGCATTCGGATGAATGCTGGTCAGCGGAAGCTGCTTAAAGACGAACTGGATCTTTCCTTCGTAATCTTTAAGCATCTTGGCAATCACTTCTTCGTGCATCTTCTTGCAGTAAGGGCACTGGAAGTCGGAAAACTCCACCACGCGCACCTTGGCCTCCGCGGGACCCACGGCTATGTCTCCTTCTTCAAATTTAGGACCTTCGATATATTTGCCGACCGGCAAACCAAGGTCAGCCGCGCGCAGCACGTACATGTCCTCTTTTTTGTCGAAAATCTGCTGGGCCTGGGTAAAAATTTCCGTTTCTTCCACTTCCTTGGAAAAGACGAAGGCCGGAATAGCTTTCACGCCCACCTTTTGCGCCAATTCCTTGCCCGCATCAGACTTTATATCCACCTTTTCGGTAAGAATGGTCGGAAGCACGCGGCGCAGACCCACCAATGCCTCATCCGGCGCGCATTCCTTACAAGTATCATCCGTGATTATCTGCACCTTCACTACCGGATCAGCGTAAGCGACCCAGGTTTTGTCCGCAAAACGGAACACGTCGCTCTTGTTGAGAATGCGCTGCGAAAATCCGCCGCCGCGCACAAGTTGCATAACATCCACCAACAAGCTGCCTACCAAAAGCCCTGTCAGCAAAATACTCAGCGCCACCAAGTTCTTTATCTTTTTATCTTTCACTTGTTCGGGTGATTGCTCTTCTTGCTCGGAATCGGTATCCTGCTCAAGCTCTGCCTCCTTCGGCTCCTCGTTCATCTCACCGCTTTTTTGCTCCTCGGTCATGATTTTTCTGTTATTTATTATTTCCTCCTTAAAGAAATTGCTGCTGCGCGCACCTCTTGCTACTGTCCCTGCCCGCTTTTGGCGGAATCTTCGGCGCCCCCTACATCTTCTCCGGCATCGCCTTCTCCTGTCGACTGTTCCGTAGCAGCTGACCCGGAAAGCTTGCGCTCAAGACCTTCGATGTCATACGCCTGCCGACCGGCTGAAATCTGGTAATCGTCGAAGCCGATGGTGATGCGTTTGACCGCTTCAGTCTTAAACGTGAAGCCCAAAAGCAAGCCGAGGATAAAAAAGAGGGTGAGCTCCACTCTTCTGTCGCGGTGCCTTTTGAGTTCCGGAAGATCGCTGTGCGGAGAATCCGACAGCTGCTCTTTGGCAGAATCGCTGTACTCCATAACGCGCAAATCTTTAGAAATTAACTGCCAACAGCATAGCACAAGGGAAAAAACAGGACAAGCACGCTTATTCCTTGCGAAGGGCTTCCATTGGGCTGAGCTTGGACGCTTTCCAAGCCGGATAAAATCCAAATACAATACCGGTGCAGACCGAAAAAGCGGTAGCCACCCAGACAGAACTGCCCGTCACGCGCAATGCGAGGTCAAAACCGAAAGCGCCCAGCAGCGCGCCAAAAGAAAAAGCGGCGACGTAGCCGAGCGCCACCCCAACCAAGCCGCCCAAAAGCGTGATGATCACAGCTTCCAGCAGAAATTGGCTGAGAATATCCCGCGAACGCGCACCTACGGCTTTGCGCAACCCGATTTCGAAAGTCCGTTCCACTACGGCCACATACATGACGTTCATAATCCCCACTCCGCCCACGACGAGCGAAATGGACGTCAGCGCCAATAGCAAGATGGTGATGGTACCGAATACGTCATTTATGAGTTTTTGCGCTTCCACTATCGTAGTCACCGCGAAATCATCCTGCGAGGGATCGGAAATGTTATGGTTTGAGCGCAAAACATCGGTGATGTCCACCGCCGTCACGTCCACCAGGGCTTCGTTTTCCACCTTGACCGTGATGAAGCGCACGTAGTCCACGCCGAGAATCTTTTTTTGCAATGTGCGCACCGGAATATAGATGAGATCGTCGTAATTGAAAAAAGTTACCGCGCCGCGCCTTTCCAGCACGCCAATGACTTTAAAATTGAGATTTTTTATCCTGATATCTTTGCCCAAAGCATCTTCCTGTCCGAAAAGAGCTTCCTTGACATCGGCGCCAATGACAGCAAATTGCGCAAGACTTGCGTCATCCTTTTCGGTGTAAAAAGCACCTTCCGCCACCTTGGTTGCCGTATCCACCTTGGGCGCATCCGCTCCCATCCCGAAAAGCAGAGCTCTCTTGCTCTGGCTGCGATAACTGACCAATTCCTGCCCGATTGTTCCGGCCGCATAAGTTTCCACGTTCGCGAGACGCTTGATCGCTTCGGCATCAGCTATCTTCAGCGTGGTTATGTTGACGCCTTGCGCCTGGTTGGTCGCATTGGCCGTGGAAGTTTTGGAAAGGGCCGGCACCTTGGTTTCAATCTGGATAGTGTCCGTACCGTAACTGTCAAACTGCCCCAAAACATAACTCTTAACCCCTTCCCCGCTGGACATGACCACAATGACACTCATAATCCCGATCACCACCCCAACCAAAGTCAAAACAGTCCGACCAGTATTGCGCTGGAGGTTTTTAAGGGCAAGGATTATGGATAAAAATATCTTTTTCACTTTTTTAATTATTTTGGGTATTTGGTATTTATGCCCTGCAGAAAATGATGCCCTCATTCATACCTCAACGCTTCGATAGGTGATATGCCCGAAGCCTTGCGAGCCGGATAGAGGCCAAAAATAACCCCGATCAGCACAGCTACGGATGTCGCCAACAAAACGGAACTTGGCGGAATGATAAACTGCCATTCATAACCCAAAGCCCCGATCACCACCGCAGCCAAAAAAGAAACGCCTGTTCCGAAAATTATGCCGATAAGTCCGCCCACGAAAGTAATGAACACGGATTCTATCAAAAATTGCGTTATGATATGCCGGCGCCGCGCGCCCACCGCCTTGCGAAGTCCCACTTCACGGATCCGCTGGTTAACCGAAATAAGCATGATATTCATAATTCCCACTCCGCCCACGACCAAGGAAATGGCCGCAATGCCCGCCAAAAAATATTTGAGTATGTCCGTGATGTTGGTCAGCGTCGTAAGGGCTTGCGCGGTGTCCCTTACGGAAAAATCATCATCTTGGGGATTTTTAATGCCGTGAGCTATGCGCAAAGTGGTCTTGATATCCGCCACGGCGCGATCCACATTCTCCGCTGAATCCACCTTAATACGAGCAAAATTGAGATAATCGATACCCAAAAAAAGCTTTTGCGCGGTTTGCAGCGGTACATAAATAAGGTCATCCGGATTGGAAAAAGCTACTGCGCCGCGCTGTTCCAAAATGCCGACCACCGTAAGATTCATGCCCTTGAGCAAAATGGTTTTTCCCAGCGGATCATCTTCCCCAAAAAACTCCGCCGCCTTCCCGTAGCCCAACACCGCGACTCTTGCCAAGGAAGCATCCTCCTCTTGTGTAAAAAAGCGGCCGTACTGCACTTCTATGTCCTCCACCGAAGGGAAAGAAGCGCTCACTCCCTGGTAACTCGCCGACTGGGACACATTCCCTCTTCGGGCAACGGCCACCCCGCTCACATACCCGCTGCCAGATACCGCACCGGGCACGTTTTTTTTCTGCAAAAGCGCAAGCAAATCCGAGTTTTTGAGCGTGGTCGTCACGATTCCCAGCACCTGGGCGGGCGGGCCGTCCTCACTGGAAGCTCCCGGCAATATCCCCACCAGATTGGAGCCGATACCGCTCACCTGGCTGAGTACCAGCTGCTGGGCGCTGGCGCCGATCGCCATCACAATGATCACACTGGCAATCCCGATAATTATTCCCAACATGGTCAAAAAAGAGCGCATCTTGGACGCCATCAGATTCTTGTAGGAAATTTTTATGGGAGAAAACAATTTCATGATTATTGCAACTCGGCAGGTAAAATTATAAAAAGATGCAACTGAAATTTATTCGGTTTTTACCTCTTGTCTTATGCTTATTTCAAAAGCTCCCCTTCTCCATCCGCCACAAGTCGGTCTTTCACTTCTTCGTCGGAAACTATCGCTCCGTCTTTCATGGTGATGATGCGCCTGGCATGCCGGGCGGTGTATGTTTCGTGCGTGACCAAAATGACGGTGTGTCCCTGCTCGTTAAGCCGCTGCAAAATCCGCATGACCATCAAGCCGGATTTGGAATCGAGATTTCCCGTAGGCTCGTCGGCAAATATTATCTCCGGATCGTTAACCAAGGCGCGGGCGATGGCCACGCGTTGTTTTTCGCCGCCTGAAAGCTGGTTGGAAAGATAACCGGCTCGATGTTCCATCCCCACCGCCTTGAGCGCCAACTCCACTTTTTCCTTGTTGCCCATTTCCAAGTGATCCTCGTCGTAAAGAAGCGGCAATTCCACATTTTCCGCAACGCTCGTGCGCGGCAAAAGATTAAAAGACTGGAAAACGAACCCGATCTTCTTGTTGCGCAACTTGGCCAGCTCGTCATCTCCAAAACCAAACACGTCCCTGCCTTCAAAAAGATAAGTGCCGCCCGTCGGGCGATCCAGCATGCCCAAAAGCTGCATAAGCGTGGATTTACCCGAGCCGCTCGGCCCCATGATGGAAACGAACTCGCCCTTTTCCACCGTAAAATCGACGCTGCAAACCGCCATCGTCTTTACGCCTTCGTTTTCGTAAGTTTTGCAAAGGTTCTGAACCTGAATCAACTTGCTTGACATTTTGGTATTTTAGGAGTATAATTGAATATCGAGGTCCATTGGCAGCCAAACACCGCAAACGGCTCCAAAAAGCCAAGGAGAGTATCTTGATTTGTCAATGGTTCCTTCCCTTCAAACCCCGGCATTCGTCGCGGGCTTTTTCTTTGCCAAGGGAACCATCCCTTGCCCTTTCTTTCAAGAGACAAAAGGATCTGAAGGAGATTTTTATTTCACCACTTGGAACGTTACGACTTTTTCCCCTTCCCTGAGTCCTTTCGTTATTTCCACCATTCCCTCATCCCCCTCCAATCCCGTTTCCACGTTGCGGCGCTCGGTCGTGTTGTCCGCTTTCAAGACATCCACATATTTCACCGCGCCCTCCTCTTCCTTGACGGCGCGCTGCGGCACCATCAGCACCCCTTCCTTTTGCGCAGTCTTAAGATCTATATTCGCACTCATCCCGGGCTTGAGGCGCGAATCCACGTTTTCCAAGCGCAGTTTTATGCCGTAATAGACAACGTCCTGAATGACGGTCGCGGCCGGATCGATCTCGATAACCTCGCCCGAAAAAACATCTTCCGGAGAAAGGGCATCGAAAGTCACCTCCGCCTTGCCGCCGAGCTTCACCTTTACGATGTCAGCTTCGGAAACATTGGCCTCGATCAGCATATCCAAAGACATGACCCGCGAAAAGCTTTCCTTGATCACGCCTGTTCCCAAGACTTCCCCTTTTTTATTGTTAAGTTCCGTGATTATTCCGTTGACCGGAGAGATAAGCGTGGCCTTGCCCAGGTTTTCCAAGGCCAATTCGTAAGAAGCGCGAGCGGCGGCCACGGCAGCATCGTCGCTTTTTTCCGTGTAGCGCGATTCTATGGTTTTGACTTTAGCCTTGGCCGTATCCAATGCGCCTTTGGCATTCGTTTCGGAAAGATCCGCTTGGCTGCGCGCGCTTTTAAGCGCTTCCTTGGCGCTCTCCAGGGAATTTCGCGCCGTAGTCAAGGTCAGTTTGGCGCTTTTGGCTTGGCTGCTATCCTCTCCGCTGTCGGAAACAACTTTCTCGTAATAGCTAAGGGCGTCATCCGCGTACTTTTGGGCATTATCCACCGCGACTTGGGCGGCGCGCACGTTCTGGTCGCCCAGGCTTTCGGTTTCCTCCAGCGTATCTCGGGCATTTTCCTTGGCCACTTCGGCTTCGCGCAAAGCTTCATCGGTCAGTCCCGCCTTGGCCATCGCCGCATCTAGATTGGCTTTGGCCTGTGCAAGCTGTTTTTCCAAAGTGGCATCGGAAAGACGCGCGATCTTGTCGCCGGCAGCCACCTGCTGCGCCTCCTTGACGAAAATATCCGCCACGCGTCCGCCAAGTTCAAAATTGAGCGTAATCTCCTCGCGCGCCACCAGATCGCCGGTTACCGACACGGTCTGCGAAAGCACCCCTTTTTCCACTTCCGCGGTCGTATATGTCGTTTGGGGCTTTTTTCCACGCACATACAAAGTGATGCCGGCGATGACGGCGGCGGCCACGATAACCCCGATGATCCATTTTTTTGTTTTCGCCATTTTTTCTGCGAGGCACGAGCAGCTAAGCACCCGCCGCCGACAAGCCAACAGCCGGTCGGGAAAGGCAAAAATGAGCGTCCCGCGCCAATTCTCTGATAAATCTTAAGATTCCTTAAATTTAAGCTGCCGACGTGCTTGCGCACCATTTGAAAAATTTCCCAAAAACCATGATCTGAAACCGGCGCCAAAATGACACCCTTGCATTCACAGCAACGAATCTTGCTTGCACTGCCCGTCCAGCGCCTTGTTGACCAAGGCATCCGCAACCTTGTTTTGCTCGCGCGGAATATGGGTGAAAGTCACTTCGGAAAAATCCAACATCAAATTCCAAATCTCGAGGAAGAATTTCTGGATGCGCTCGTCTTTGAGCTTGTATTCGTGGTTGAGCTGTCTGACCACCAGCTCACTGTCCAGCCGGCAAGAAACTTTGGCAGACTTGGCGCGCGCCCCGCCCAAAGCCGCTTTGAGCTTCTTGAGCCCCGCGATGAGCGCCCCGTATTCGGCTTCGTTATTGGTACCCGTGCCAATGCATTCGGCGTGTTCCAAGCCGAGTGTTTCTATCCAGACGCCGATTGCCGCCGGACCAGGGTTGCCCCTTGATCCGCCATCCGTGTACATTATTATCTCGTTTTCCATAATTAGCATGATAACACAAAAAGGCGCTCCGCGCCTCCTGCCTTATTCCGTAAAAGCAAAGGATCTTATTATCTTTTCCATGATAAGAGAACTTGCCTGATCATTGGCCGCAAAAGCCGGCGTAAACACAAAAAACTTCCCCTCTTTCGCATAAATGACACAAATGCGCATCTCCCCTTCGGCCAATCCTGGTTGCGCATATTCCACCCCGTCCAATCCCGCGTCGCTTTTGAACGAAGTGCTCGTACTGCCGGCCACAAATCCAAGCTTGCCCGCGAATGCCGCGATATCCGCAGCGTCATCTTCGTAAACAGCCAGGCTGAGCAAGCGGAAATCATCCGGCTTGCTTTGCGGATCATACTTGTTTATATCTTTGTAATTAGACCAGAACGTATACCCTCCGGATTTAAGGGGGAGGGCGTCTTCCCCGCTTTCGCTTGGAAGAGATGCCGACTCGCTGTTTTCCATTCCCCAACTCTCCGGAAAAAACAACTTGTAGCCATAAACCGTATTTTCATATTCGACCAGTGCCTCTTCTTGAGCTGTTTGCTCCTTTTTTTCCGCCGACTCCTGCTCCGTGTTCGCTTCTTTCCCTGCGGGAATCTCTTGCGGCGAAGCGTCCGGCCAAGAAACAGCGCCCGTTTCCTGCGCCGGCGAAGAATTCTTTTTTTGCGCAAAAAGCACCGCCTTATAAACGCCGAAAGAAACCCCGCCCAAAACAAGCAAGCAGAAAAAAACAAACAAAGCAAACACTTTTTTGTTGACTATTTTCCAGGCCATAAGCAGACAAAAAAATCTCTTTACAAAAAAGCACCCGCCTTGATTATAGCAGGTGCTTTGCAGAAACGGAAATGCTAGTAATTGACGGAGATCTTGTATTCACGCGGGGAAAAGGGATTGTCTTCATCCGTGTCGTAAAACTTAATCCAAATCTCACCGTCCGTGAAACTATATCCACTGAATTCAGACCAATGATTTTCGCCTAAGGGCTCTTGAAGACTTTCAAAACTCTCTTTCTTATAAATAACCACGTTTGGGGAGTCGGATGTTTTTATTTCAGGAATAGATATTTTTTTGTAATAAGCACTATCCGTAAAACTCATTCCTCCAAGTCCCACCATTTTATCCGCCTCGTCAACGCTGTCAATCTTGACGGTAACTACTTTCTTTTTGGCTATGGTTCCGTCCACTTTTTTTGCATTGATCGCTTCGTCGTCGATCATCTTGCTCGAAATGATTCCCTTCCATTCCTTGGAATTTTGCTCTATCTGCTCGCGAATGTACTTCTCTGCGGTTTTCTTGATCACCTTGGCTTCATCGCGGGTGAAATAATCTTTCCAGGAAGAAGCCGCTTCCGCCTTGGAAGCTCCGAGCACCGCCACACCCAATACCCCCAGCAAAACCGGAAGCAAGCGCAGGTTTTTCATTTTCTTTTGTTTATTTTATTAAGCGACACCGTTGGCGTCGCCTTCATTGTAACACATTATTTGCAATTTGTTGAAACTGTGGATAAATGAAATCAAAAAAGACGCGCCATCAGATAACCCACCCCGAACGGCGCTTCGTAGCTGAGCAATTTGAAGTCGTAGCGCTTGCCGTGCAACATCCCCATAGCCATCACAAAAGAACGCAAACCGCATTCGGCCGCGACGTTTATATAGGCGCGATGCAACGCTTCTATCTGCGCCATGTCCTTGGCGGCCAAGGCGCCCAAAATACGCTGGTCAAACACATGCGCCTGGGGTGAAAAACCGGCCGGTGCCGAAGGCGAAAGACGATGTGAAAGGTCTCCACTGGCAATTATAGCCACCCGCTTGCCGCTCTCGCCCACCACTCGAGCAATCACTTCCCCGTATTCGTAATGCTTGGGAAGATCCAAAAACGAAAAGGAAAGGTGAACCACCCTGGGAGAAAAGTCCTTGACCAAATGCCAAAGCGGCACCAGCGCGCCATGGTCCAAAAAGTGGGGATGCAAAACGTTTTTTATGTCGTTGACATAGGCGGCATAAGATATTTTTTCAGCGAGTTCGGTGTCGTTGGAAAATTCCAACGTTTCGTCCAGGCCAAATTCCTTAAAGCTGCCCTTGAGCGTTGCGGCCGAGTTGATGACAAAGGAATAAGGATCCAGCGGGGCGTGCGGTGAGATGATTATGATCGTATCCGGACGCATACGCGACAAAGCCTGACTCAATTCCCCAAAAGAAGCGAGCGTGTGTGCGAGTTTGGCTTTTTCCGCCGCTTGCCCTATCTGGGACACCGACAGCGGCGAATGGGAAGTGAATGCGCAAAAGACAAGCATATTTTTTCCTTTTGCCCGTAATACAACTGCCTTCTTTTTTTATTCTTGCCTTTGCTTTTCAGTTAAAAATAAAATGACCCGCCTCGTTAACCTTTTTAAAAAACCCTGCGGATTACCCACAGGGTTCAGGGGAGGTTCCTTTAGGAGACCTCCAGGAAAGAATGCCAAACAGAAAAGATATGCCGATCAAGCCGAGCAAGACCAAGGGCCTTTGCCAAAAAGGAACGGATGCCCAGCCGAGGACATGCCAGGAGCGGAGCTTTTGAAAAACTTTGTCCGGCAAAAGGCTGGCGCTGGAAATGGCTGTGGCCGCAAAAAGGGCAAAGAGGAGCAAAAAAACTAGCACAAAAGCGACAATTTTGGAGATTTTTCTCATTCACCTACCTCCTTTTATGAAAAATTGCAAATGTAAGAAAGCTGCTTTCTTAATAACAACCCGCGCCGTTCTTGTCAACGGCGATCCTTTCCAGCCTGGAAAATTGTTCCAAACATCCCTTGTCCACAAGCAAGCCCAATACCCTGCAAGCTTCCAGACGCACCGCCGGTCCCATATCCGAACTGGCTATATCCATGAGCGCCCTTACAAAAACATCCTCCAACTGGGCTGAGTATTCCCAGCTTATCATCCACTCAAATGTCCTCAAGCAAAAAATCCGGTCCCTTTCCAGATGGTACTGCCTGATGATATGCACCAAGCGTGCCGACGTGGCATATCTGCGCATCATGCGAACGGCCTCACTGCAATCCTTTAACCCCCCGTAGCATATCTTCTGCAACGCCACCCTGATAAACATCATGCGCACGTTTTCGGTGGAAAGATTCATTTTTTTCAAAGTACGCCTCACCATGACACTCCTCCTTCCCATGAATCAAGCAAAAGCGGAAATTCCTTCTCTTGTTCCTACAACAATGCGCCTTCTTAAATTGCAAGAAGCGGACACTAAGCCCGCTTCTTTTTCTTCAAAAGTCAACTTTTCAAGGGAAATTACAGACGATCACATTTGCCGTCGCCGTTGTTATCCACGAAATTTCCTCCGGCATTGGTTCCACGACCGGCTCTTGCCTTTGCGTGTCCTTGCCCGCGGCCTTTGCCCTCGCCCTGCCCCAGACCCAATTCAGCGCGGATCTTGGCAGCCTCTTCGGTTTTTCCTTCCAGCATCAGGCGGCGCATCTCGCTAAAGCGGGCAAAGTTTTCTTCATTGACGACTTCACTCACGCGACCGCGACCTTGCATTTGCTGCTTCCAAGCGGCATAATCATTGTCTTCAAAAGCCTTCAGCATAGCCTCGTGCCTTTCGGGGGTGTAATTGGGCCCCTTTACCGAAGGAACTCCCTTATAGGCGGAAACTCCCGCTATTCCCAGCGCCGCAGTTCCCGCGACGGCAGCTATGGCGACGGCCATCATTTTCTTATTCATGTCCTGTTTATTATTTATTAACGATTATTTATCATTCTTAGAGCGGCCGGCTCTGATATTACAACGTCCAAAGCGTTGTTTTGTTTTCACCTGCCTTGCATGCGCCCTCTTCCCGCTCCTTGCCCGCGCTGAAAATCCTCTCCGTTTCTCTGTCGCATGCCGCGTCCTTCCCATGGACGTATCTCGCTGGCACCAAAGGAATTTTCTCCCGAAACAGCGCCGATCATTTTCACTTTCTCGCCTTGCTCCAATTTCACCATGGGTCGCAAAAGTGTATTTTCGGAAATACCAACCTCCCACCTTTTACCGCCCAAATCATCCACCACGATGGCTCTTCGGGAACGGACTTGTTTGATTGTCCCGGCAAGAAGTCCTTTTTCCGGCTGCGACCATTGCTTTTCCTTGGTGTACGCGATATCTCCGTAAGCGGGAAAACTGCGCAACATCGCCTGGTGAGCCGCTCTTCCCCCGTCCAGTGCGGCCCAAACCAGGCCCACCGCCCCCAAAGAAAGCAATGCCGCTCCCCAAAGTGCGCCGCGCCCCAGCCGATACCCGTTTTCCGTCCTGCGGACGCCGCCCAACAGCAAGGCAAAAAGGGTTGCCAGCACCAATATCCAAAAATAAGGAATCATTTTCAAAAAACCGCCCGCCCCCGCCATTGCCAAGGCGCGTCCGTCCCAATCCATCTCCCAAGAAAGCTGCAGCGCCGCGGCAAGCGAAAGCGCCCCAAGAAACAAAGCCAGTGCGGCCAAAACCCAGCGCAAAGAACGCCTGAAAACGATTTCTCCCCTTGCTATGGGAGAGAGATGCTCTTTCTTGATGCGGCTAAGCGCCTTGTTCAATGATCGGTTCATATTTGCAGCTGGTTAGTTTTAAAAACGATACGTTTGCCCAAAATCATTCTTTGCAATTCACTCCTTTTTCCTTAAGGATCTTCAGGAGGTTTTTGCGGCCGCGTGCGATAAGTGTGGCTACCGTTCCTTTGGGTTTTTTGAGGATATCCATGATTTCTTCGTAGCTCTTTTCCTCCAAAAACCTGAGCACCAAGGCGTCGCGCTGCTCTGGAGATAAGTCCGCCAATGCCTCTTGGATTTTAAGCGCGCAATCTTTGCCAAAAAATTCCTTTTCCAAATCCGCTTCGTCCGCGATCAATTTCGCCCAATCCAGCGATTCCAGATCCAACGGGCGCGGCCGCACTTTGGTACGCCGCAAATGGTCCATAGACTGGTTATGGGCGATGCGGTATATCCAACTGGAAAAGGAGAGCCGCTCGTCATAATCCGCCAGATTAAGATAAGCTTTGACGAACGTTTCTTGCAATATGTCATCCACGTCATCGTTTGCAGCCAAAATAAGGCGACGTACATACCTGGTGAGTTTGTCCGCATAACGCTCCATCAAAGAGCCGAATATTTCCGGATCATCAATAGCACCCTTTACGAGCTCGCCATCCAATATGGCTTCCTCTTTGGATCGGACTTCCTTTGGCATCTTTTGCAGCTAATCGTTAGCTTTTCCATCGTAGCATTTAAGGTTAGAACGCGCAGCCACCGGAAAAGTTTGCAATATAAAAAAGAGGCTCCGCTTGGCGAAACCTCTTTTGTTTTTCCCGGCACAAAAAATTTAGCCGGGAGTATAATGGTAGTGGCGCAGCTCCAGCCTTCCGGAGCTTGCGTTGAAAAACACATACGCATATCCGTTGGGGGTGCCGAACCCGTCGACATACCAGACGTGTCCGACGAAATCATCCCGGGAGACGTCGAACTCCAGTTCGACTTCGCTTTCGTCTTCAAGCACGGCATATATATTCCCTTCCGTTCCCCGCATATTCGGCTGCTCAGGAAGGGGGGACATGCCGATGCCGGAAATGGCAAAGGTGATGTTGCCATTTGCATCCCTGAGCGCATCGGCCGTAAAGCGTGCGCCCGCTTGGGAAACGAAGACGAACTGCTTGACTTTGCCGCTGTCAGGAATACGGGTCTTTGTCCCGAAGACCAGGTCGCAGCCGAAGTCGCCGGAAATCGTGTATGTCCCGTCACCGGAAAGCGACAGGCGCATCGCAGGCTCTTTTGCCTCCCCATACTCGAATTCTCCGACTTGAAAGCGGTAGCGCATGGGCCGGTCAGCGAAAACTTCGAACTTGTCCCCTTTGACCGCATACTTTTGGCCATCCTTGGCCAAAACGAAAACTTCGCCCCAGTCACCATTGGCAAGTCCGGTAAAACTAGCCTTACCGTCGGCAGCAAGGGAAGATTTGGCCCAGGAATTGGCGCCAAAGCCCAGCCGCTGGCTGCTGAGCACCACGGCGACGTCTTGCGGCATGATCTTGATACTGCCGCTTTCCACGCCAAGGAGCGAGCCGTCCGCGGCGGTCTTGAACTCCCAAACCTGTTCTTTTCCGCCGTTTTTCAGCTCGATCGTGCCGACGCTGTCGTCGGCTGTCACGTAGCGGATTTCCGTATCGGATCCGCAGCCGCAAAGAACCGCGAAAACCAGTACCAGTGCCGCCAGCATCCCTGCCATTTGCATCTTTTTCATGCTTTTCCTCCTTTGGATTGGGTCGCGCCCAAAGCGCGCCTTGACTATTTGACAATGAACCATAACAATCCATTATAGCAGATTACAATGATTTTGTCAATAGAAAAAAGCCCGCCTCTCGTTTTCACGAAACACGGGCATTTCAGTAACCGAGTATTTTCAGGCCGTCGCGCAAAAAAATTTCTTTTTCTTTTTCCTCGACCAGAGAAGTGTCTTTGCCGCAAGACTTGCGCCTGGCAACTTCGGCAATGAGTTTTTCCCTTTCCGCGGAGAGCCCCTTGAGCATCTCGCCGATGCTCTCCAACCCAACAACCTCGGAAGAATTCATTGCGCACCTCCTCTTCGTGGCATTTAAACGGCTAGTTGGGAAAGAACGATACCAGCTCCCCTATCCTCGCTGCTATCAGCCTCTCCCCGAGTTTTCATCTGCACTCATTTTAGCACAAAATCTTGCCAAGCAAAAACCTTATGGCTTACGCTCCAAAACAATTCGCACAATTTCACTTTGCCCACTTGTTCTGAGCGGCGGACCCCAGCCGCCTACTCCGGTAGTGGTGATCGCGCTGAAATATCCGTCCGTAACGATTCCATAATGATAGGAACCAAAAATCGCACGCGTAATCAAACCAAACGGAAACATTTGTCCTTTGTGCGTATGTCCGCTAAGCACCAAGGATATGCCGCTCTCCTTTGCCGCATCGATCTGGGCAGGAACGTGCCAAAGAAGCACGGCCGGGTTTTTCTCTTCTTTTGGAAAACCCATGACTCGAAGAGTTTGCGCCACATCCTTTTTTGCGCCGGGCGGCGGATAATCCAAGCCGGCTATGGAAAGCCCGGAAATAGGAAGTACTTCGTCCCTCAAAACCCGCACCTCGGATCCTTGCAGATATTTTGCCGCTGTTTCCGTGCCCAAATAAGTCTCATGGTTACCGAAGACGGCCACTGCTCCATATTCCGCCTTTAGTCCCTTAAGTATCGGCGCCAACTTAGAAAAGTCCGTACTTGTCCCGTCAAAAAGGTCACCCGTAATCGCAACCAGGGATGGCTCGAGGGAATTGGCTGTTTCCACTATCTTTTTAAGGAAGTCCGGACCAAAAACATATCCATAATGAATGTCCGAAAGCTGGACTATGCTTTTGCCAACCCACGCATCAGGCAAATTTTCAATGGCCACCTTATATTCTTTCACTTTGATATTTTGGGCGTTATAAATGCCCCAGGAGGTCCAGACTGCCGCGCCCAAAACCGCAGCCGTACCCAAGATGCGCAGCCCCTCCCCTTCTATGCCCCAGACTTTGGCCGCCAAGAAAGCGGCCGCACCGACCAAAAGGAAATTTAGGAGCATCCCTACCCATGTTCCCGACAAATAATAAAAGACGTGCGTGAAGGTGTTCAAGTGCCTGTGCGTCAAAAAAAGCGCCAGCACGAAGCTGAGCGCGAGCACTATGAGAGAAAATGCCAAGACAAGACGAGCGATGGCGGAAGATGGGGCAAAGAAGAAAAGCGAAAGCGCCCACGCCGCGGCATGCGCCAAAAGATACGATCCTAAAATGGCGGCAAAGATGAGCAGGGACATCCTTTTTTATTGTTGAAATTGTTAGCGAAATCTGAAATTATTTTTTCGCAAAGTCGGTCAAGCAAACCTCAGGGTTTCAAAAAAGGTTTATTTTTCCAGGTTTCACTCTGGCGACAAAGAAGTTCCGCCGCGTCCTCGCCGCTGGCCAAAATAGCTTCACTGACCTTTTCCATGCGCATCCCTTGAGAACCCTTGACCAAAACCATATCTCCTTTTTGCAAAATTCCTCCGAGGTAGTCCGCGGCGGAAATAGGGTCAGGAAAGCCCATCATCTTTTCTGGCTGCCAGCCGAGTTTGCGCAATTCATCCAAGGCGGCGGCCATGCGAATTCCCACACCGATAAACATGCCCACGCCGGCTTCATGAGCCGCGCGCGCCACTTGCCTGTGCCCCTCCTCGGATCCTTCTCCCAGCTCCAGCATATCCCCCATTGCCGCTATTTTACGTTTGGCTTTAAGCTCACCCAAGGTCTTGAGCGCCGCTTGGGCGGAAGCCGGGGAGGAATTGTAAGTGTCATCCAGAATAAGCGAGTCGTTTTTTCCTTTGAGCAAATTCATCCTGCCTTGTGGCGAACGGAAATCCTCCAAAGCATGCGCCGCTTCCACCAAATTTACCTTAAGCGCTTGTGCTGCAGCCAGAGCAGCCAGAGCCGCATACACTTGGTGCATTGCCAAAACAGCGCGCAACCTTACCGGCAAAATCGCTCCGTCCGTGACAAGTTTGAAACTGATGCCGTCAAAATCTTCGCCGACATAATTGTAGATCGCATTCTCGGCCCGCAAATCGGCATTTTGTAAAAAACCAAAAGTGACCATGGCAGCCGAAGTACGCGAAGCCATGGCACGTACCAAAGGATCATCCGCATTAAGGATGGCCGTTCCGGACGCTTTTATTTTCTCTACCAAAACCCCTTTTTCCCGGGCTATTTCTTCCAATGAACCGAAGAATTCTTGATGGCTGGAGGAGATGTTGGTCACGATAGAGATTGCCGGCTTTATGAAAGAAGTCAAATAAGTCATATCTCCCGGACGATCCACACCCATCTCCAACACAAGCACTTCGGGATATGTGCCCTCAAAAAAAGATCCCAGCCAAAGAAAAAAAACTTTGAGCCAACCTGCCAGGGAACTGCCGCCGCTTTCGGCACCGATAACGGTAAGAGGTATTCCTATTTCGTTATTATAATTTTTGGCATTGGAACGGACACGATAACGTGCGCCCAAGGCCAGCGCCACCGCCTCTTTGGCTGAAGACTTACCCACCGAGCCGGTAATGCCCACAATTATCGGACCGTGCCGCCAAAGCACCGCCTGAGCCATTCGGCGAAGCATATATTCCAATATCCTGATTCGCAAAGGTTTCATTTTTTGGACAATTTAACAAGTTAACCGACCAAGGGATTGACGTTTTTCATTTCACCAAAGACCACTTTTCCTTTCTTTCTATTCTTTCTTTTTATCTTTTTTCTTTTCTTCCGTGCCGGATGGTTTTACCGAAGCGCCATCTACTCCTTCCACTTCTTCCAACTTAGGAGGTTCCAAGGGGGCTATCTTGGCCAAGGGACTGCTCGAGGGATCTTCCGTTGGCTTGATTTTGGCATATTCCAAAAGGAATTTCATTACCTTGCCAAAAGCCGGGGCCGCAGTGGATTCAGCCCATTGCACATCTTTGGGGTTAACTATTTTAACTACAACCACGAACTTAGGGTCATTGAGCGGAGCAAACCCCGCAAATGACCCGATCGTCACCCCTTCTTCATACCCCTTGGCGCCACTTTTGGCAACCTGCGCCGTTCCGGTTTTGCCCCCCACTAAATAACCAGGCACATCCGCCCGCTTGCCGTGTCCGTTAACAACCACCGAGCGCATCATTCCGGCCACTTTTTGAGCTGTTTCTTCCGAAACTACTTGGCGCGCCTGAGAAGGAACCATTTCTTCCTCTTTGCCGTTTCCGTAAATAACTTTGTCTATGAGATGCGGAGAAACCAACATTCCTTTGTTGGCCAAAGCGCCATAAGCTGCCGCGAGCTGCAACGGAGTAACTGAAATTCCTTGTCCGAACGAAGCGGTGAAAAAATTTATATCGCGCTTTGCATCTGCAAGGTTACGAATATTGCCGGCCACTTCGCCCGGAAGCTCTATGCCAGTCCTGGTACCAAATCCAAATCGCTCCACATATTCGGCAAAAGTACGATTTCCCACGAGCCTTTGAATATGGATCATTCCCGTATTGAGCGATTTCTCCAGCACCTGCGTCATGGTTTGAGTTCCGTATGACTTATAGTCCGAATTGCGAATATCATATCCCGCTTCGCTAACCACTCCCTTATCCACATATGTGGAATCTGGATTTATTTTGCCGCTGTCTATGCCCATCGCCACCGTAAGCGGCTTGAAAACCGATCCGCACTCATAAGGGGAGCTGACCGCCGGATTGGCAAAAACGGATATATCTTCCACCTTGGAAAATTCATTGGGATTGAAAGTGGGCCGATTTGCCAAAGCCAATATCTTGCCGCTTCCGGGCTCCATCACAACTATCGTACCGCTATCCGCGCTATGTTTCTCGATTGTTTCGCGCAATATCCTTTCCACTTCAAACTGCATGGTTTGATTGATGGTAAGCACCAGGTCAGCCCCATGCTGGGCATCTTGAACCGTCCGGTCGGAAATGGATATCCATCTGCCGCGGGCGTCCCGCTCCTGTTCAACCTTGCCATCTTTGCCCCGCAATATTTCTTCGCGCGCCGCTTCCAAACCATACATTCCTTTTTCAGTTTGCCCATCCGAGCCTATAAAGCCGGCCACATGCGCAGCCAACTCTCCTCCCGGATAAAAACGAACTACGTCCGGCAAAAGATGCAGTCCCAAAATGCCTTGTTCGCGGATACGCCGAGCTTCTTCTTCACTGACACGCCTCTTGAGCACTTCATACATGTCGTCCGGATCCTTGGTTACTTTGGCACGCACTTCATTTTCATCCAAAGAAAGAATGGCAGAAGCTGCTTTAATGGCCGCTTCCGGATCTTTGACTTCCCGCGGAGCTACGTAAGCCAAGTAAAGCTCCCGATTTACCGCCAAAGGATAAGGCTTGCCGCTGTCATCCGCCAAAAAAATTTCTCCGCGCTGTGCCGCTATTTGCTGCACCATCTTATGCTGATTGGCAGCTTGCTGGGCGAAAGCATCATACCTTACTAGCTGCAAAACAGCCAACCTGAGCGCTATGCCTGAAGCTAAAAAAATGATACCCAAGGCCACCAAGCGCACACGAAAAAGACTTCCGGAGTTATTTTCCGGAATTTTATTGGAACGACGCATACCCAAATCCGCCGTTCTCTTGCTATGCGTGGCAATACGCATACCCATAGGCAAAGCTTTTCTAATAAGAACGCCCGAAAGCTACCGCCGCCGCATCGTCTATGTAACGCACTTGATCCACTGCGGCCATATTCAAATTGGCGGCAGCCGATTCTATATGATAAAGCGATTTCAGTTCAGCTTCCCGGATGGTAAGCACTTCCTCCTGGCGGCGCATTTCGGATATTTGTTTTTCGATATCCCGAATTTCCACTCCTTTGATGGCCGACTGGTTTATGGAATAAAGATAAAAAAGACCACTGCAAATACCGAAGATGCAAAGAGAAACAACCGGGTTGACAAATCCGGCTTTGAGTGGACGCAAAGCACCTTCCGCCGCGGCGGACATATTCATCAAATCTTTCTTCGGTTTTTGTTTTTGTGCGCTCCAGCGACAATAATTGCGCCGAATAACAACCGTTCTTTGGTTCATTTTCTCTTAGGCCCCCCCTAGAGAAAACAATAATTATGTTTGTTTTTTTGTTTGTCGAATATCTTCAAAGCTTTTCCGCTATCCGCAGTTTGGCCGAACGGCTGCGCGAATTAGCTTCCGCCTCCTCGGCAGTCGGCACAATCGGTTTACGCGTGACCAGACGCACTGTCGGCACTAAACCGCAAGCGCATTCGGGCAGGCTTGGCGCGCAAACACATCCCTTAGCTGCCCGACGAAACGATTCCTTCACTAGCGCATCTTCGCCAGAATGAAATGAAATAACGGCGATTCTTCCTCCTGAATGCAACAATTCCAGCGCATCGGAAAGGAATTTTTTCAGCGCCTCCAATTCCCCGTTCACTTCCATGCGTAATGCCTGGAACGTGCGCGTGGCCGGATGGATCCGACCATGCCGGTAAGCGGCAGGAACGGCGCGTTCCACCACTTCCCTGAGCTGCGCAGTTCGGTCTATTGCCGAAACGCCCCGGGCTTTGACAATCGCCCTGGCTATGCGCCCGGCATACCTCTCATCCGCATACGTCCTGATAATGTACTCGAGATTCTCCTGGCTGTACCCGCTTACGATATCGGCAGCATTCAGAGGAATATCCGCACTAAGGCGCATATCCAGCGGCCCGTCCATCTTGAGACTGAGCCCGCGCGCCGGATCATCCAGCTGGTCAGAAGAAATTCCCAAATCAGCCATGATCGCATCGACTGAAGAGATTCCCAAAGAAAGCAAGCTATCTTTTAGGGTGGCAAAATTGGCTTTAAGGAGCACTGCCGCAGAGCGCACTCCTTCACCCTCTTGTCCTTTGAGCCTCTCTTGGAAACGTACGATCGCTTTCTCGTCCTGATCAAATGCTATGACCTTGCCCTCCGGTGCTACTCTTTGAAGCGCTTCAAGCGCATGTCCGCCTCCTCCCAGCGTAGCATCCACTACCACCATTCCCGGTTTTAAATTGAGCGCTTCGATAGTTTCTTTCAGCAATACGGTGGTGTGGACTGTCATAGCGGCAATTTAATTTCAATCCCTGCAGATCCCTTCCTTGGCTCTCGGCTTTGCTTAATAAACTCCCAATCTGCCCAGCTGCTCGGCAATTTCATCCGTGCTCTCTTCGGCCTTGGAACGATATTGTTTCCATTTCTCCTCGTCCCATATTTCCAGACGATTGAAAAGGCCCGCCACCGTGACATTGCGCTCAAGCTGCGCGTATTCCTTCAGATATTCCGGAAGCAATACGCGCCCCTGTGCGTCTATTTCGACGTCCGTGGCACCGGCAAGCATCAGGCGGACGAAACTGCGCGTTCCCGACTCCCCCATCGGAAGCGTTCCCAGTTTCTCAGCCAATTCTTTCCAGGTCGAGAGCGGATAAACAAACAAGCACTTGTCCAAACCGCGTGTCACCACCACCTTTTTGCCCAATTCCTTGCGGAACTTCGAAGGAAGCGCCAGGCGCTTTTTGGGATCAATGGAGTGTTGGTATTCGCCGATGAACATATATATTCCCCACTTTCTTCCACTTTTTGGGCTTATGCTGCAATTGTACTCCACCCGATGGGAAGCGTCAACATTTTCCTTATAAAAAAACAAGGCTTTGTTTGGCTAATTTTCGGAGTTATCCACAGCTGTTTCCCAATTTAAAAGAGGGATGCTTTGCACCCCTCTTTCTTTTTCCCTGCCTCCTCTTATCTTCTCCTGGTTGACTTGCGGCCCAACAGCTTGTTGCGGCGCTTGATAAGGTCACCGAGATTCTTCCTGACTTTTTCCAGCGCCTTACGATCATGCGAATCGCGTGGCCGCTGAAGCAGAAAAGGCATCGCCCCGCCGTCAGCAAAAAGCTCGAACGGCTTAAAAACTATGCGCCGATCGTTCTCTGCCGCGCGCAGCATGGATTCGAGAAAATCCTCCCTTACCTCGAAGCCAAGCTCCCCTCCCGCTTCTTCGGGCAATTTGACGATCGCCTCTTCGCCGATCCCTTGCTGACTCAAATACCGGACGATCATCTCGTTTGTAAGCTTGTCATTGGTCACAATAACAATCCCAATCCTCTTTCTCCTGGGCATACCCCTTCTCCTTTGCAAGCTTTGATGAACTATCCCCTCTTTTTAAATGTCGCAAGCGCTCTTGCAGACAAAGGATCTTACCATGTCTTTTTTCCGCGGTCAAGAAAACCGCGCCTCAGAGAGTGCGGCTGTCATAAGCCCAGTGCAGCAACGCCTGCCTTTGCCTGCGCCGGCAATAAAAATCCCCTTGGCGGCAATTCCTTTTTATTTGCGCCGCGTGCCTTCGCATCGCCTTCCAGCGGCGGATTTGCCTGTCATCATCTTCATGGCGCCTTCCCATGTAATACCGGCAATACCATTGGAACCAGCCGCGGGGATCATCCGGATGGATCCAACCCTTTTCCCTCCAAACTTTGAGCGGCTGCGAAGCGTTGACGCCGAAATAATTGAGTGCTGCTTCGTGCCTTTCCGGACAAAGCCGCGCTTTTTCAAACCAATCCGGCGGAAATTCCGCCGCGCAATCCGTCATATACCTGCCGCCAAAAACTCCCAGCGCCAACATCTCCTTGGGCGTGAGCTCCGGACGAAAATCCGAATGAAAATTTTTCCCCATCGACTCAGAAAGGATATATGCGTATCCTTTTTGCATCTTGTCGTTCACCAAAATTTCTTGCGGTCTTAATTTATAATCCATAAACCGGCTTTTAAAGCAATCCGGAATAAGCGGTCGAAAGCGCCTTTAACGCAAAGGGAATGATTACCAGTGCAGCCAAAAGAGGTAACACTACCGTGACAACGGAAAAAACAAACGTCCAAAAGAAATATTTGCGCAGCTTTTCCACGGAAACATACATCGCGTCAATCTTCTCTTGCTGCTCCGTAATTTTTTCCAATATCTCTTGTTCCATATGATATGTTTTTTATCGCCAGGCTTACTCTCTCATTATACAACCAACTCCTTGGCAAAAAAAGAAAGCCGCGTATAGCTATACGCGGCTTTGTCCGCAACAGAGAAGGAAACCGTTTTGCCTTAGCACTTCTTGGGAAATTTGCACAACTAGTTCCGCAAAAGAACTGTTGCGGCCATATTGCGCTTTGATCCCCTGGCACGGACCTTCCTCGAAGCCTGCCGAAATGCTTCGCCGGAAAAGGCTGGCGTCAAGGGAATCGCAAATTCCGACAATTGCAGCCAAATATTGAGCCATTCTCCGTTGGGATATCAACGGCACGCTTGCAACATTGCTTTGCAATACTCCGTAGCGCGCAAAAGAGCGCTGCTCGTGATGGGTTCCTGCTACGAACGCGCAGAGCAAATGCTTATCTTTGAGCTCCTGATACCCGATGATGGAATGCCAAGAAATGGCTCCGAGCACTTCCTGGTCTTCAATATTTTCCCCGTCCAGCAGCTGACCGGGGTAATGAAGTTTACCGATATCATGCAAAAATCCGGCCGCAAAAGCGCCCCGCGGATCAAGCGAAAAGGCGCCAGCAACCGCTTCAGCCATCAGAGCCACCCGCAAGGAATGTTCCGCAAAGACTGGAGGTTTTGCCCTGGAGCGCTCCCAAAAATCAAACAAAGTGGCATCCAGCCCGCCCTTGTACCCATAACCCCTTATCCTTTCCTCTGCCACTTCCTCAAGACTCATGACAGCTCTCCCTTCTTTAAAAATTTTTTTCAAAGACCTACCGCGCCATCATACTCCCTAAAAAACTTACGTCAAGAGAACGACAAAAAACGCCCCGCGGGGCGTTTTTTTGAAATATCTCATTCACCTTTGGGAATATCGATGCTTTTGGCAAACCCATTCCAGCGCCTGGATTGGGATTCTTCGGTATGCACGATGCGCTTCACTTCTGCATCCATGGAGGAGGCTATCTCGTCAACCAATTCATCCAGCCACTCCCCACCTTTTTCCGCACGATCTTTGCGTGGCATTTGGCGCTGGCCTTTGAACATCTCCAGTGGCCTTAGCTTTTCCTGTTGTGCCGTTTCTTGTTTTTTATGCCCTTTCTCTGCAATATTTTCCTGTTGCGTTTTACCCTTGCCGGTTCTTTTGCGACGCCATCTTCTTGCCATAGTTTTTATCATTATCCTCTTGTCCTTCAATGCTAGCACCTAAGCGCCGCCAACGCCACCGACGCGCTTTTTTTCTGCCCTGAGTACTCTTTCCTCATCTAAACCGAAGTGATGCGCCACCTCGTGCCAAACCGTCTCAGCCACGATACGCGCGCAATCCTCCCTGCTTTCAGCCTCCCTTTGGATAGGTCCCTGGAAAATGGTGATGCGGTCAGGAACCGTATTGGTATAGCCCGCCCCGCGTTCAACAAGCGGCACTCCTTCGTAAAGGCCGTACAGCTCATACTCCTTGTCGCCACCCTGTCGATCCAGCTGCTCCGCAGTCGGTTCATCTTCCACCACAAAAATCACGTTGTCCATCTTGGCACGAAATTTGGCGGGTATCGCAGATACTCCTTCACTCACCATCCTTTCAAATTCCTCTCTGCCCGCTTCATACATAAATTCATCTTAAAAGTTGGTACATTGCTATGCCGGCAGCCACCGACACATTGAGCGACTCTTTCTTTCCGCGCATTGGAATAGAAAGGATTGCGTCACATTTTCCCAAAATATCTTCGCTTATTCCTTCCGTTTCACTGCCTACCACAAGCGCGAGCGGAAAAGAAGGCGTAAAGTGCATTATGTCCACAGCATCCTCTGTTTTTTCCAGTGCAGCCACCCAAAAACCGCGCGCCTTAAGACTTTGCACCAGATTGTGAATATTTTCCTGCTTTTCCCAGGCAACACTTCGCTCCGCGCCCAAAGCAGTCTTTGCGATCATCTTATCCGCCTTGGATTTATAAAGCGTTCCTTCTTTGGCGGGAGCGGGAGTGTAACCGCAAAGATAAACCTTGTCCACACCCGCTCCGTCAGCACTACGCAAAATGGCACCTACGTTATAAGCACTGCGAATATCTTCAAGGACAAGCACCAATCGCTTAGACATGCTAAATCTGGAGACTTAAATTTACATACCCGTCAGTTTTTTTAAAAGCCCTCGACTCGGGCATATGGCGCATGGACCCCAAGAAAGTAGTTGTCGGAAAAAAATACTTTTTTCCCTGCATATCCAGGTGGGTTCCAATTTTTCACCAGACCGTCGCGAAGGCTTTCCGGTTCATTATAAGCCCTCTTTTTTCGAGGGTCAAATGAAAAAAAGTTCAAGCAGCGCCCAGGTAGGCATACATCCAAAAAAAGGAGAGCACATTTTGAATGACCGCCAGGGGAATTCCGAGCAAAAAATACCACTTGCGCGTTTTGTGGTTAAGCGCCAGCATCCCGACCAAAATCCCCGTGCCGGCGAAGGCCGTAGCCAAAAAGAAAAGGATCCCTTCTGGAAAACGCTCCGCGCCAGCCTTGCGTGACTGCGCCTTATCCAAAAGCATCACAAAAAAAGCCAGCAAATTCAAAACTAGCCACAGAACCAAGAGCATCCCTTCTTTCCCGATATTGTCCATAAAAAATATTTACGCCTAGTTAAGATAAGCTATTGCTCCGTTGAGCAATGCAGCAAAGGAAACCCAAAGCAAGTAAGGGATAAGCAAATAAGCGGCGCTACGATTCAATGTGCCGAAAATTCTTATAGTTTTCACTATCATCACCCAGAGAGCTACGATGACAACCAAGGCGGCCTCCGGCGATTTGAAGCCGAAAAATATCGGCGTCCAAATCGCGTTAAGCGAAAGCTGCCACAGAAAAACCCTGATAGCGTTTTTCCTCCCTTCCGTTCCCCCTGACATACGCCAGATCATGAAGAAAGAAATTCCCATAAGCACATAAAGGACCGTCCATACCGGCCCAAAAACCCAAGAGGGCGGATTGAAGAAGGGCTTCTGGATGGAAACATACCAAGAAGGTATGGCCTTTGCCGTAAAAACAGAACCGAGCGCTCCGGCGGCCAACGGAAGCGCCAGCGACGTTATCATTTTCAATATCCCATTCTTTTTCATGTCTTTCCAAAAAACATTACCTTGTTATGACATGTACCGCCTTGGTCAGCATTCCTTGACGGTATTTTTCGTCGCGCTTTCTCATTTTATCAAAAAGCGTAAAAGACCCGAGTCTCATGCCGCAAAATTTTATCCTCGGTATCCACCAGGTCATTCTGATGGGTGCCCAAAGCAATTTATGGTAAAAACCGGGGCCATCCATGGTGGCGAATATTCTGACTGACTTGCCTTTCAATAGTCCCTTGGGAAAGATGCTCCCCTCGTAGCGGTAAGCGAATCCGGAAGTGAAATTTCTATCCCAGAAGTTTTTCAGGATTGCCGGCTCGCCATACCACCAAACCGGAAAAATGAAAATCAATTCGCTGCTTTCGGAAATCTTTTGCTGCATGCGCCCAACGCTCGGATCCGCCGGGATTTCCCTTACGCTTTCGAAACTCAAGAACTCCTGCCTGTTTTCGGGCGCGTAAAGATCCAATATCTCCGCCTCCCTTCCGCGCGCCGTCAGAGCTTCAGCGCAAGCCTTGGCCAGGCGATGCGAGAATCCGTGCGGACTGGGATGGGCCACGATAAGCAATGTCTTGTTCATTTTAGTAAAAGATTGGCTGAGTATTTTCATTATGCCATAACGAAAAAGTTTTAGCCATTTATGCAAATAAAAAAGCCCGCTGCTTTTGGGCAGACGGGCGCAGAAAGGCTATTCGTGATCGAAAAAATCCTCTTCGGTCTCATTGGGATGCATTGAATCGTAATCCCCCCCCTTTGCATTCGCTGTGCAAATAAGGCGCCAGCTCCGAGCGGAAATAATCCACAAAGTAATCCAGGATTTCTCCTTTGTTCAACTTATCCAACCCGCGCTCGGCTATATTGATGCCGTATTTTTCTTCAAGAAATTCCAACAGTTCTTTTCGGTCCATCTCCACTATATCGATGCCGTATTCTTCTTCAAGAAATTCCAACAGTTCTTTTCGGTCCATCTCCACTATGCCTTCGAGCAGTTTTTGATCCCTGGTGTTCATGTGCTTCCCCTTTCGTGTGTTCACAAAAATCTTACTCCCCTTGCGGAAACGGATCTATGACGTCCCCTTCCGTATCGAATTTGCAAACCACACCCCTGAGTATGTCCCGGGCCAGATCCCGCAAAATTTCCACCGAAACACCCCCTTCCTCCAAAAAAACAAGATTTCCATTCAGATCCGCCACCAGAAATTCTGTGCCGTCCGCCCTCTTTACCACATAATAAATATCCAGATCCTCCATGTCGCGGTGCAATATCGTGAAAATGGATCCCTGGGGCGCTATCCAGCGATCGGCCCTATCGAGCGATTCAATTCTTCCCGGAATATCTTCCTTTGTCTGATTGGACAAAGAAATGAAGATTATTTCCAGTGGACAATTTCCAGGCAAAGAATAGTCCGGAAAATCGCTCCTTAAGACCTCCTCGAGAGTTTCCCTGAAAACATGGCTGAGGCGCGCCCTTATCCTTGTCTGGATCGTTTCCAAAACCGCGTTTTTTTGCATAATTTCCCCTCTTCTTTCTGTTGGTAATGTGCTTTCCCTTGGACAAATAATCCTATACCCGCAAACAGATTTTGTAAACACCCCCCCAACCAATCAGATGAGTATCTTAAGGACAAAGCAAACGAAATCTCCCGCAAAAATTCTTTCCTTTTTGCGCGGTGCCGCTTTGAGCGGCAAAAGAAATGCCCCCTTTTTGCTTTCCGGAAAAATGGAGGTGCGCCACGTTGTTTGGCCAACGGTAACCTCCACGGGCAGTGAACCAAATCCCCCTTCCGCCCCGGCAAAAAACACTTTGAGATTTTGCGAAAGCCCTTTGGGAAGCAGCACGAAATGCCAGGAAGCTTTCTCCCCTTCGTAAAGCCGCACCTTTCCGCACAATTTTATCTCCAGCGACATATCGGCAATAAGGCTTTCATTTGATAATTACCGAGGTACCGATTGGAGTCCAGTCGTAAACTTTTTTGGCCGCCCCCACTCCCAATCGAACGCAACCATGTGAAACGGGAATACCCAGATGCGCAGCACCTTCCTTGCTGCCATCGGGCCATTCGGGAAGCTCATGGATGCCGTAAGAACCGGAAGGGATAAAAGCCATCCAATAGGGCATGCTTAATTGGTACTCTTTAGACCACGCGCGCCCGACTTTGTCATATATTTGAAAATTTCCTTTGGGCGTGGGAGTGGATCTTTTGCCGGAAGAAATAAGGTACGATCCGACTTCCCTGCCATCCTCGTAAAGGCGCAAGACCTGCAAAGACAGATTTATTTCGATACTCTTGTTCTTTTCTTTTTTCTTTTTTGCGAGAATTCCGCCCCAATCTTGAAACAAAATGACTCCGCCTTCGTCGCCTTGGGCCGCCAACGCGCAAAAGGAGCTAAAAAACAAGAAAAACCCGGCCGCAAAAAGTGCCAACTGCAGGCAATTCCCCCTTTTACTTCTGAATGGAGTGCTCATGGACGCCGATGTTACCTTTTTTGATCCTGCTTGGTATTACAATCTCTTGCATTGTTAATTACTCCTCTCCCCAAGTATCGCTTTTGACAAATGACTCGACTTTTCTTAAAATAAACCGCATCCGGTTCTTATCACAGCACAAAGGAGGCAGCGCCCATGGAAGATCTTAAAAAAACGGAAAGGATTCTGGCTACCAAAGAAAAGCACAAGGAATACCAGGAAATGCTTCTGAAAATGAAACGCGCTTTTGCCAACAAAGCTTCCGCGCTGGAAAAATACCTCCGAAACAGGAAACCGTGCGGAAAGCAGCGAAAACTCTACCAAGCCAATGCGGAAAACTTCCGTTCAACGGCCGACCTTTTAGAAAAAATAGTCGCGCAGCACCAATCCTTCCTCGAGGCGTGCCAACAAAGAGAACCCGCCCATAACCCCCAGCGCATACTCAAGGATCTTGCGGAAAACATCCGCCTCCTGCTCAAAAAGAAGGAGCTGCTCGAAATCCTGCACAAAAATGTCAGCCGGCAAATAAGCAATCTGCTTGAAGATTCCCGCAGCCTCCCGACGATCTTCCTTTGAGCAAAAATGCCACAAAAAAAGGCGACCCCGCGGGTCGCCTTTCATCTTCTCGTGATCTCGCCTCGCCACAATCCTTCAATTAGCCATGAAAGCCTTGACCGCCACGCCGATGTAGTATGGCCAAAGACAAATTGCCAAGATCGCCTTTCCGAACGGCAGACCCAAAAAGCCGATCGTAAACAGCCAACCCGCAAACCAGGAGAACGCCGTGAAGCCGTGCTGCTCCACTTTGATCTTTTCCATATTTTCAAACTGAAAAAATTAAACTGCCCGAATGTTTCAACAATCACTGCGCCGCCTATACAAAAAGCGAAATGGCTAGCGCAGTGGCAAAAAACAGAAAAAGCCAACCAAGGATGGAGGCAAAAAGCGCGAACGACTCCTTCTTTTTTCCTTCCAGATAAAAAAGCACCGGCTTTCCAAAGACAAGCGCGCCCGAAACCGCCGCGGAAATCACCAAGAGCAGCAAGAGCACGACGGGACTCAAGAAATTATCCGGCTGATCCGACAAAAACCTTTCGGCCGCCCCGAAAAAAGCAGCGACCAGCAAAATGTAGAACACCTCCCCTCCCGCCAAAAGAAAGGATTTTTTCACAAGCTTCTTGTCCATATTTTGATTATCAATGATTGATTTTATCTTACAAGATCACAACCCTGACGCCTTAGCGATGAGGACAGCCTCCCCAGCAACAAGGTCGGCGCATGCCCCCTTTGAGTTCAGCAAGCGCCCTTTTGATTCGACGTTTTCTGGTCTCCGGTAATTTGGCTGACTCAATCCAGCAGATCCACTCGTTTCGCGCGAGCAAAGTGATGTCCTCCCAGGTCGCCTTCGCTTTCAAACTAAAGGAGAGGGCTTTTCTCAGATCCGATGGAAGCTTGTGCGGCAAGCGCTTTCCGGGTCGTTTTTTGTCCATATTTTCCACATCCCACCCAAGCTCATAATTCTACGACCGTAAGATTGGGAGTTGATTATTGCTTTTCGCGATTTGCCTTGGAATACATCTTGCAAAATAGACTGTCCAAAGCGCGCGGGATTGGCTTGGGTGGATTTATCATCATTCGAGGATGGAAAGTATTTCCCGAAATAAACCCCTGCCGCGCGCAGTTTGGGCACGACAAAGCCTCTTGATTTAGCTTCCTATATTTTACCATAATATGCGCCCTTTTTTAAGCCACAAAATCCATCCCAAAATTATGGAAAAACCCGGCTTATCTGGCGAATTTTCATTTACATTTTTTGTCATTTTTAAAACCAGTTTTCAAAATATTAAAACCTTGCGCTTAGTCACTCCCGCCTACGTGGAATTCAAGATTTTTTTAAATTTCAACCAAACCTTGAATTCCAGATCAAATCCGAAATGACACAAAATTATTTTTAAGATAGATTTCGATCCTTTCAGTCCGTACCCGTGAAGCTCCTCCCTGCATCTATATACTCGTGCATCTTATAAAACTATTCCTCTCGATCCACTTTCCTTATTTTTCATTTCTAAATATACTTTCAAAAATTTTCTCAAGAAAAAACCCCGGGGATTTTCCCAGGGGCTTGATTGGAAACGGG